>DATECV010000224.1:0-12913 GCA_035286725.1 Dehalococcoidia bacterium
GACTGTACCACTCGGGTGCGCTGAGCGGCCCGTTTGCCAATCGCTTCGTGTCCTGGTTCGCGACGCACGGGCTCACACCGCACGACACCGCGACGCTCGAGGTGGCGGGGCGTCGCTCGGGACTGATCCGCGCCGTTCCGGTGACGTGGGCAGAGGTCGAGGGCCAGCGCTACCTCGTATCGCTGAACGGTGAATCCGCGTGGGTACGGAATGTCCGGGCCGCCGACGGCCGCGCCGCTATTCGACGCCGCCGACGCGTGTCCGTACGGCTCGAGGAGGTCTTCGTCGCGGATCGGGCGGCGGTGCTGAAGGCCTACCTCGAGAAGCGCGCGATGCTGCGCTCGCCGGCGATGCTCGCGCGGCAGTCGTTCGGTCTCGCGCCACATCCGCCGATCGAGGAGCTCGAGGCGGTGGCCTCGCGGTACCCGGTATTTCGGATCATCACCACGGACGGCACCTGATCCACGCCGGAGGCGCGTGGCGCGTGGCGCGGGAACGCTCCACGTCGTTCGAGGTGTGCGAGCAACCCTACCCGCCGATGTAGGACATCTCGATCCGCTGGCGTGGATTGCGGGGCTGCGTCGATCGGAGCTCCGAGTAGCGGTCGGCGCGGCGACCCCAGCGTGAGCGGATCAGCGAATCGATCTCGTCATCGGTCGCGCCGGAACGGAGCGGTTCCCGAAGGTCGAGGCCCGCGTTCGAGAAGAGGCAGTTGTAGAGCACGCCGTCGGCGGAGAGGCGGGCGCGGGTGCAGTCGCCGCAGAATGGCTGGCTCACGGACGTGACGACGCCGATCTCGCCGCTGCCATCCGCGTACCGCCAGCGCCGGGCGACCTCGCCGCGATAGTTGGCATCGGCCGGCCGCAGCGGCAGCTCCGCCGATATCATCCGCACGATCTCGGCGCCCGACAAGACGGCATCGGGGCTCCAACGGGCGGCGTTGCCGGCATCCATATATTCGATGAAGCGCACGATGTGGCCGGTGCCCTTGAACCAGCGGGCGAGATCGACGACGGACCCGTCGTTCACGCCCCGGATCACGACGGTGTTGATCTTGATGGGGTCGAGGCCCGCGTCCGAGGCGGCGGCGATGCCCTCGAGCACCTTCCACACGGGGAAGCCGGCACCGTTCATGGTCTGAAATACCTGCTCGTCGAGCGAATCGAGGCTCACGGTGACGCGGCGCATGCCCGCGTCCTTAAGGCGTCGGGCCAGGCCCGGCAGCAGCGCGCCATTCGTCGTCAGGGCGACGTCCAGGCTCGGGATGGCAGTCAACTGGGCGACCAGGTCCGGGAGGCCGTTGCGGAGCAGCGGCTCGCCGCCGGTCAGACGCACCTTGCGCACGCCCAGGCGGGCGAAGACGCGGACCAGGCGGGCGATCTCCTCGAACGCGAGGAGCTGGCCACGACCGAGAAACGCCGTGCAGCCCTCGTCGCCGGCGGGCATGCAGTACTGGCAGCGGAAGTTGCAGCGATCGGTGACGGACACGCGGAGGTCTCGCAGCGGGCGGTCGAAGGAGTCTCGCGCGGGGGAGGCTGCTTGATCGCCGTTCATGACGCCCCCACGGCAGGCGCGCTCTTAATCGCCTCGCGACTGTCGTCGAGGACGATCCAGTCGCCGGCGATGGTGCGGCCGCTGGGGTCAACCTGCGTGCGCAGGACGTCCAGCTCGCGCTCCGTCGGCGGCTCCAGGGTTTCGACGTGGGCGGGCACCACGGGCTCGAACTCCATGTCGGAAAGGACGTCTTCGACGCTGGACCAGGGGGCGACCGCGAGGAGCTTCATGCGGCGCGTGTCGTCATCGAACCCGAAGAGCGCGCGTTCCGTGACGACGCGATACGGCCCGGTGCCCGAGGGCATGCCGGCGCGCTCGCGGGCCCCGGGCGAGCCATCGAGGAAGCCCGGGGAGGAGACGAAGTCCAGCTTCTCGACGAACTTTCGGCGCTGCAGGCGCGTCATGAGGGTCGTGCGCCAGCAGAGCGCGGCGATCTCCGTGGCGCCGCCGGGGCCGCCGAAGCGGCGCTCGGGGCGGTCGTAGGAGCCGCCGGCGAAGGTGGAGTTGAAGTTGCCGTACGCATCGACCTGGACGGCCGCCAACACGCCGTCGTCGATATATCCGCGCGACGCGTGGAAGTCGACGGTGTTCATGTCGGTCCAGGCGACGGCGCGGCTGCTGGCCAGGCCGGCGCCGATCATGAACGCGGGGGCGGGCAGGCGCATCTCCGGTGCAATCGTCCCGTCCTCGACGACGTACGCGATCGCGGGCGCGTGGAGCTGCTTCGCCAGGAGCACGGCGAGGAGGGGCGGGCCGCCGATGGCGACGAAGTACAGGCGCTGACCCTCCATGAGGCGGGCGGCGTAGGTGATGATGGCTTCGTTGTCGGTGAAGGAGGTCGCGCTGCTCACGTGTAGTACCCCTCCGTGTGCGTCTCGTCGGCCTGGAGCTGTTGCATCTTGGCGAGGCCGACGCGTTGTTCGAGCATCTCGGTGTGGGAGGCGACGCTGTAGATCCACTTCTCGAGGTAGGCGTCCATGGCGCCGTTGAGCTGGGCGGCGCCGAACTCCATCAGGTGCTCAAGATCGGCGCGATAGAGGCCGGGGACGGACCCCGGGTAACAGCCGAACGGCGCGTGTACGACGGCATCGACGACGTAGTACGGGATGGTTGTGGACGCCGGGTGCTTGCGGATCTCCTCGGTATCGATGATTTCCTCGGTCGAGAGCACGACGTACCGTGAGGCCATGGCCGTCTCCACGGGGGCGAGGCCAGGGCCGAACACGCGGGCGTTTCCGTAGATATCGCACTGGTTCACGTGGATCAGCGCGACATCGGGGTTCACGGCGGGCACCAGGCACACCGGCTGCCCGGTGTAAGGATCCTCGATCAGGCAGGCGCCGGAGTAACGGAACACGTCTGTGCCGCCCACGAACCGCAGCGGCAGAAACGGCACGCCCAGCGCCCCGGCCAGGTGGCGGTAGGCGAGGGCGCCGTTGGTCCACTCGTACATCTTGACGCGGCCGTCACGGACCGCATCGGTGATGATGCGCCCGACCTCCATCCAACCGACGTCGATCTTGCTGACGCAGCCGCCCGCGGTGAGCAGCGTGGCATCGTGCGCGCTGAACTTCGCGGCGAGCCAGAGGTCGCGCTTCCGCTGGCGGATGATCTCGCGCATCAACGAGCTGGGGCCGCGGCGCCAGACATTGGTGTCATAGCTGACGTAGGAGCCATCGGCGACGAAGCGCTCGACGGCCGCCTGCTCCGTTATCCGCTTGTCGACGAGGCGGCGGTCCTTGTCGCGCGCCCAGCGGCGCGCCGCGTCGGGGTCTGGTGGGCGGAACTCGCCCTGACCCCGGTCGAGCATGGGCACCGTGTCCGCCATCATGACGTCGCGTCCACCGAGGCGCTGTTGCCCGCTGGCGCGGCCGCGGGAAGGGGGAAGGCGGTGATGCGCTCCTCGAGGCCGAGCGCCGTCATGAGGTACTTCAGCTCGGCCTCGCGCCAGGGCAAGGGGGCCGGCGTCATGGTCATCTTCTCGCGGGCCAGCTCCTCATCAACGGCCGGGTCGGGGGTGAAGGGCACCCCGTGGCGCATCTCGAAGAAGAGCGATTCGAACGGGGGCTTCACGGTCTGGCCGCCGGCCTCCCACTGCTCGGCGGCGTAGCCCACGGCTTGGAGGCAGACGGGGACGGCCGTGTCCGGCAGGGCGAGCAGCTTGCCTACCTGCTCGAGGCGGGGGCTGCTCATGCAGCAGGTGCTGAGGCCCTCGTCATAGGCGACGAGCGTGGCCTGGGCGATGGCCTGGCCGACGTCCATGAAGGCGAGCGGGGCAACGGCGGCCAGCTGCCAAGCGGCGGCGAAGGCGGGCCGAAGGCCCCGGTCGATCTGGGCCTTGGTGGCCTCAACGTCGGTCCCGATGCGCCGCGATTCGGCGAGCTTATGGAGGTCGTCGATCCACTTATCGATCTGGTACGCGGCGGTGTCGTTGTACCAGAAGATGAAGGCCGGCGCGGTCTGCATCTGCTGGTAGCCCAGCGGCGGCGTGATCGCCTTGAGGAGCTCCGGCGAGGCCTGGTCCTTCCAGAGGACGATGCCGCGCACGTTCATGACGTTGCCGACGCACGACGCGCGCCGGGCGGCCTCGAGCATCTTCTGGATCTTGTCGCGCTCGACGGGCCGAAACGGCAGGAAGAACCGAATCGTACGCCGCCGGCCAATGACTTCTTTGAGCTGCATCCTGTCCCCTCCTCGCGGGCGCACGGCCGCCGGGCGTGAACGCCGACGGACAAACGCCGCTCCGGCCGGGGTAGCGGTGCGTCACGGTCAGGCTATGCCCCGCGAGGGCCATCGGGTAAGTGCCCTGTATCGCCGAAACGCACAGGGCATATGGCCCGCGTCCCCCTGCCGTTTGTCACTGGAAGGGTAGAGGTCAAATGGCGGAGACTCGCGATCGACCCGCGGCCGCCGGGAGGCATCGTGTCTCGTTCCGGAGGGCTTTCACACGCTCGCGCTGCGCTGGCCGCTGGCGTTGCCTGCCGCTCGCAGATCACCCGGGCGCCGACGGCGAGTAAGCGGGGGAAGAAGGCCGCGGCGCTCACCCAGCTTCAGTCCCGAAAGGCATAGCTCATGTCAGCGATCGCGATTCGCGGGGCGGCGTTCACTATCCCCGCGAGCGCGTCGGAGCGCCCGCAGCTCCGTGGCACCGTGTGCCCGGCGTGCGGGGCGCGGTTCCCCGGGCGACGGGCGATCTGCCTCGCGTGTGGGCGGCGCGGCCTGGACGACTGCCTGCTCTCGCCGTTCGGCTCGATCTGGACGTTCACGATCGTACACCAGAAGCCGCCGGGGGCGATCATCGAGCCCCCATACGCCATCGCCCAGGTGAAGCTCGACGACGGCCCCGTCGTGCTGTCAGTCGTCACGGGCGTGCCGCTCGCGGAGGTGCGTGTCGGGCTGCCGGTGGAGATGGCACTCTACGACACCGGCCGCGAGGAGGAAGGCAGCCGCGTGTATGCGTTCGCGTTTCAACCGCGAGGTGAGGCGGCATGAGCCAGGGAGACGACGTCGTCGTCCTGGGAGCCGGCCTGCATCCGTTCGGGCGGTTTCCCACGCTGACCCTCGACGACCTAGCGCGCGAAGCGGCGCTGGCGGCACTGTCTGACGCCGGGATCGAGTTCCGGCAGATCGAGGCCGGATTCCTGGGGCGGGTCGGAGGCACGGGCCCGCCTGTGGGCGTGGGCATGCGGCTGTTCGCCGAGCTGGGCCAGCACGGCATCCCGATCACGAACATCGAGCTTGCTTGCGGGAGTTCGTCGCGCGCGCTGATGCTGGCGGCGGACTCGATCCGGGCCGGAAGCGTCGAAACGGCGATGGTGATCGGCGTGGAGAAGATGGAGCGCGGGATGCTCCGCGTCGGCGGCGTGGGCAACGACAACTACACATCGCTGATGGGCCTGAACGTCATGCCGGCCGCGTACGCGATGATGGCGCAGCGCCACATGGCGGAGTACGGCACCAAGCCCGAACACTTCGCGCGGGTCAGCGTGAAGTCGCACCGGAACGCGATGGACAACCCGTATGCCCAGTACCGCGTCCCCGTCACGCTGGAGGAAGTGCTGGCATCGCGGATGGTCTGCGAGCCGCTGACGCTGTACCAGTGCTGCCCTACCAGCGATGGGGCATCGGCGGTGATCCTGTGCTCGGCGTCGTTCGCCCGAAAATACACGACGGCGCCCGTGCGGCTGCGCGCGTGGGCCGGCGGATCGCCGGTGTACTCGCCCGACCGACCGCCGCAGGGCGAAGGTCCGACAGGGCTCGTCGCGCGACGCGCATACGCGATGGCGGGCGTGGGACCGGAGGACGTGCGCGTCACGCAGGTCCACGACGCGTTCACGCCGGGTGAGATCCTGACGATCGAGGAGTTGGGTTATGTGAAGCCGGGCGAAGGCGGGCCGTTCGTGTGGGAAGGCGGGACGGAGATCACGGGCAGGTGCCCGGTAAACACGGACGGTGGTCTGCTGAGCCGCGGACATCCGATGGGCGCAACTGGCGGGGCGATGGTCACGGAGGTCGTGCGCCAGCTCCGCGGGCAGGCGGGCGCGCGTCAGGTTGTGGGAGCGCGCGTCGGTCTGGTGCAAAACGCCGGGATCGGCGGAGTGAACGTCCTCATCTTCGATACGTAGACGGACAGAACCGGAGAGGTGCCATGAACGCCGTAGACCTCACCTTCGAACTGACGCCGGACCAGGAACGGCTGCGCCAGGACATGCACCGCTTCGCCGCGGACGTGATGCGGCCGACGGCGATGGAGCTGGACGCGATGACGCCCGAGGAGGTGATCGCGCCGGGATCCCCTCTGCGGCAGGTGTTCCGGACGGCCTACGGCGCCGGCTATCACCTGCGTGGGTTTCCGCCGGAGCTGGGGGGCGCGGGGCTGAGCCCCATGGACGCGTGGGTCGTCGGGGACGAGCTGGGCTGGGGCAACGCGGGCCTCTCGATCAGCCTGGGCGTGACCTCGATGCCGTTCCGCTTCGCGGCGATGACCGGCAACCCGGACCTGATGCGGGACGTGGTGATGCCGTTTGTGGAGGACACAGAGGGGAAGTACATCGGGTGCTGGTGCGCGACAGAGCCGCAGCACGGGTCGGACGCGATCCTGTTTACGGGCGACGAGGCGCGCGCCGACATCCACTTCGAGTGCATGGCCCGGCGGGACGGCGACGACTGGGTGATCAACGGCCAGAAGTCGGCGTGGGTCTCGAACGGCACGATCGCGACGCACACGCTGGCGTTCCTGTGCGTCGATCCCTCGCGTGGCATGGGCGGGACGGGCGTGGCGGTGATCCCGCTGGACCTTCCCGGCGTCTCCCGCGGGAAGCCACTGAACAAGCTGGGCCAGCGGGCATTGAACCAGGGTGAGATCTTCTTCGACAACGTGCGCATCCCCCGTCACTACATGTTGACCGAGCCCGGGACATTCGGAGCGCCCACGGACGCGATCCTGGCGAGCGCGAACGCGGGGATGAGTACGACATTCTGCGGCGTGGCCCGCGCGGCGTTCGAGGAAGCGCTCACGTACGCACAGCAGCGGGTGCAGGGCGGGATCGCCATCGCGCAGCACCAGCTGGTACAGCGGAAGCTGTTCGACATGTTCACGAAGCTGGAATCGGCACGGGCGCTGTCCCGGCTGGCCAACCGGCGGCTGCTCTCCGGGCGGCCCACGACGCATTATTCGATCGCGGCGAAGATCCAGTGTACGCAGACGGCGCTGGAGCTGGCGTCGGACGCGATCCAGATCTTCGGTGGCATGGGGCTGGCCAAGGGAGTGCTGGTGGAGATGCTGTACCGCGACGCCCGGGCCTCGCTCATCGAGGACGGCGCCAACGATGTGCTCGCGCTAGCGGGCGCGAAGATGCTGCTGTCCGACTGAGGCGGGTTTCTGGCCGCTGGATCGACCGCGGGCCGAGTGTCCCCTCGCGTACGTTCATTCGGCACTGACGGGGCCGCAACGAAGGCTCTACGCTCATCGTATGGCGGTAGTTCCATGAAACCGAGCCGCTGGTTCGCGGCGTACTGGGCCTGGCAGCTGAAGTTCGAGAACAAGCGCCTTCGACGGTGGCGGCAGGAGATCGCGGGCGCGGCTGACGGGCGCGTGCTGGAGATCGGGTGCGGGACCGGGGCGAACTTCGGGTTCTACGGAAACGGTGTGACCAGCCTGGTAGCGCTCGACCCGAGCCCCTACATGCTCGGGCGCGCGCGGGCGGAGGCGCTGCGGCTGCGCCGGGGGGCCGACTTCGTCATGGCAAGCGCGGAGGCGCTGCCGTTCCGTGACGGCGCCTTCGATACGGCCGTGAGCACGGCGAACATGTGTACGATCCGCGAGCCCGGGAGAGCGCTGGGCGAGATTCGCAGGACGCTGCGGCCGGGCGGCGCCTACCGGTTCTTCGACCACGTCCTGTACGACCACGCCTTCGGGCGATTCTGGCAGCGGCTCGCCGACCCGATCTCCACCTGGCTGGGCGCCGGCTGCCACGTCAACCGCGACGTCGAGGAGCTGGTGCGTGGGGCGGGATTCCAGGAGGTGCGGACGACGTTCGCCAAGTTCCTGCCGCCGGTGCCGCCACTGGTCTTCCTGCGGCCGCACATCCTCGGGGTGGCCATTGCGTGAAGGCAGGATTCCAGGCCGGGTCGCGCATTTGGCTTGTCGGCACGGGCGGCCGCGATGGATGATGCACCAGTGAAGGATGCGCACAGCCCGGATGACCGCAGCGTGTACGGGCCGCCCGGAGCCGGGACCTTCGACTACGGCCGCGACCTTGGCGATCCTGGCGACTATCCGTTCACGCGCGGGATCCACGCCACGGGCTACCGCGGGAAGATGTGGACGATGCGCATGTTCGCGGGGTTCGGGAGCGCCGCGGAGACCAACGAGCGCTTCCGCTACCTGCTGTCCGAGGGCCAGACCGGCCTCTCGATCGCGTTCGACCTGCCTACGCTCATGGGCTACGACAGCGACGACCCGGATGCGCTCGGCGAGTTCGGCCGGTGCGGCGTGGCGGTGTCGTCGCTGGCCGACATGGAGACGCTGCTGGACGGCATCCCGCTGGAGCGCGTGACGACGTCCATGACGATTAATTCGCCGGCCGCGCCGATCTGGGCGATGTACATCGCCGCGGCGGAAAAGCGCGGCATCAGCCGAAACGCACTGGCCGGGACGCTGCAGAACGACATCCTGAAGGAGTTCATCGCGCAGAAAGAGTTCCTCTACCCGCCAGAGCCCTCCATGCGACTGGTGGTGGACACGATCGAGTTCGGCACGCGGGAGATGCCGCTGTGGAACACGATCAGCATCTCCGGGTATCACATCCGCGAGGCGGGGGCGACGGCGGCGCAGGAGCTGGCGTTCACGCTGGCCGACGGGATCGCGTATGTGCGCGCGTGCCTCGACCGCGGGCTGGCGATCGACGAGTTCGCATCGCGGTTGTCGTTCTTCTTCAACAGTCACAGCGACTTCTTCGAGGAGGTGGCGAAGTTCCGCGCCGCTCGCCGCATCTGGGCGCGGCTGATGCGGGAGGAGTTCGGCGCGAAGGAGCCGCGGTCGTGGTGGATGCGCTTTCACACACAGACGTCCGGCGTCTCACTGACCGCGCAGCAGCCGGACGTGAACGTCGTGCGGACGGCGCTGCAGGCGCTGGCGGCGGTGATGGGCGGCACGCAGTCCTTGCACACGAACTCGCTGGACGAGGCACTGGCGCTGCCGAGCGAACACGCGGCGCGGCTGGCCCTGCGCACACAGCAGGTCATCGCGCACGAGACAGGTCTCGCGAACATCGTCGACCCGTTGGGGGGGAGCTATTTCGTCGAGCATTTGACTGACGAGATCGAGCGGGCGGCGCGCGAATACCTGGACCGTATCGATGAGCTGGGCGGCACCGTGCGCGCGATCGAAGCCGGCTACATGCAGCGAGAGATCGCCGACGCCGCCTACCGGCATCAATCCGAAGTGGAAGCCGGGTCGCGGGTGGTCGTCGGCGTGAACCAGTACGCGACCGACGAACGGGTTAACGTGCCTGCGCTGCGGATGGACGAACAGGGATACGCGCGGCAGGTGGAGGGACTGCGCGCGCTCCGGCGCGGACGAGACAGCCGAGAAGTAGCGCAAACGCTGCGCAGCCTGGACGAGGCGTGCAGGGACGGCGCGAACGTCATGCCCGCGCTCATCGACGCGGCGAATGCGTACGCCACGCTGGGCGAGATGTGCTCGACGATGCGCGAGGTCTTCGGGGTGTACCAGGAGACCGCGTACGTGTAGTTCCCCCGTCACGGCCCGTCGACCGCGGCTTCGTGCCCGGCGCGCCGCACCGCAGGGCGGCTGAGGGCGATCGTCATGACCGCGGCGAGGCAGATCCAGCCCATGAGCGGCAAGGTGAGCTGCAAGGTCGCCCACTGGGCGAAGAGGCCGATGGGCAGGGTGAGGAGCTGCGAGACGCCCTGGCTCATCATGAACAGGCTCATGACGCGCCCCTGCACGTCGTTGTGCACCATCCGCTGGACGAGCGACGCCGCGGCGACGCCAGACACCGAAAGCAAGCCACCGAGCCCTACGTTGATCACGGCGCTGAGCGGCACCGACCGCGAATATCCGAACAGGACGACGCAGAGCGCGAAGCCGGCGGCGGCGGCGAGCAGCAGATAGCCCTTCGCCGAAAAGTGTCCCACGTTGGTCATCGCCAGGGACGCGACCATCGACCCGACGCCCCACGTCATGGCGAGCAATCCGACGCCCGTTGGCGAGAGTCCGAGGACGCGGCTGGTCCAGACCGGCCCCAGATTCGCGACGACGGGAAAGCCAAGGCCGTTGACGGCGAACGAGAGCGCGATGATCCAGAGGACACTGGGCCGGGCGCGGGCGTACGAGAATCCGGCGCGAATGTCGCTCACAACGGACTGGCGCGTCGCGCCGGCAGCGCGCACGGGCCGGTACTTCATCAGCGCGACGGTAAGGATGAGCGACGCGTAGGCGCCCAGGGTGACGACGTAGGTCCAGCCGAAGCCGATCGCATCGATGAGGACGCCCGTGAGGGGCAACCCCAGCGGGAAGGCGATCTGGAAAGCGACCGCATCGAGGGCGATCGCGTTGGGCAGATCTTCGCGGCCCACGAGCTCGGGCACCATCGACACGCGCGTGGGGGCGTCGATGGCACCCAGGCCGGCGGCAAGGAAGACCAGCACGAGGAACAGCGACAGGGTCATCGCCGTGCCACCGGGCGTGACGATCATCACCACGGCGATCGCGGCGCCGGTGAGCAGGCCGGCGAACTGAGAGCCGATCAGAAGGCGGCGGCGGTCGAATCGGTCGGCGAACGCGCCTCCGAACAGGCTGAACAAGAGCATCGCCGCGCCGCGCGACGCCCCGAGAAGGCCCGCCAGCACCAGTCGCGACCCCTCCGCGGCGTGTTCCGACAGGAACAGGATCTGCGTCACGAACTGCATCGGGACGAGGGCGCTGCCGAAGAGCAGGCCCAGCCACATGAGCGTGTAGTCGCGGTGGCGCAACGACCGTATGGGCGACCGGCTGGTGGCGGAAACGGTCAGGGCCTCGACCGGCATCGGGGCTATTGTGACGGATGCGGCGCTCCGGAGGTCCAGCCTTTCGGCTCGCCCGGCGGGGGCCGTTCGCCCCGGACGCCCGGCGCGCTTTTCAGGCAGCGGCCCGTGGCCGGGCGGCTATCCGCCGCAGTGCGACGAGCGCGAGGCCCCCAGCGCTGAGGCCCGGGATGAGGATCCACAGCCAGGCAGGAATGGTCTCCTGAGGTCCTTGCCCAGCGGCCGGGAGCGCAGTGGGCAGGCCCTCGCGCACGACGATGGTCCCGCGTTGCCCCTGGCCCGCGTGGAGGGAGCAGCGATAGGCGTACGTCCCGGAGGCGCCGAAGGTGAAGGAGAAGGTCTCGCCCGGCTCCATCAGCGTGGCCGAAGACCAGAGCCCGGCATCCGCCGTCGTGTTGTGCGCGATCTCGCCGGTGTTGGTCCAGCGCACGGTATCGCCCGCGTAGATCTCGATGGCGGGCGGGCTGAACGCGTACTCCGTCATGCCGACGTCGACCGTGATCGGGCCGCGGACAGCGCGCGGAGCGGCCACGGGAGGCGCCTGCGCAGCGCCCAGCGTCTCGAGGACGGCGGTCGCTGTGGGGGTCACAGTGGGCGACGTATCGGGCGTCGCCGTGGGCGTGGTCTCGGCGTTGACTTCGACTGCGCCGGACTGACCCTGGTCTGCGTGCAGCTCGCACAGGTAATCGAAGGCGCCCGAATCATTGAACGTCTTCTCGTAGTATGCGCCGGGATCGACGATGCCGGAGTCCCACCCGCCATCGGCGGACGTCGTCGTGTGCGGGAGGTCGCTGTTGTTCACCCAGCGGATCGTGTCGCCCGGGCGGACCGTGACCTTCTTCGGGCTGAAGTAGTAGTTGCCCATGTCCACCGAAACGGTGTTCGGGCCGGGCGTATCGGTCGCCGTCGGCGTCCAGGTCGGTGTGGCGGTCGGTGTCGACGTAGGGGTCAGCGTGGGGGTGTGCGAGGGCGCGGATGTGGAGCTAGGGTCCGGCGTTTCGGTTTCGGTGGGCGTGCTCGTCGGGGGCGCAGCGACGACAACCTGGCCCACCATCTTGCCATAGGAGTCGGGCGTGTCGCTCTCCGTGAACGCGCCGTCACCGTCCGTGTCCAGATCGCCGGGCACCGCATGAATCGCGCAGTAGTACCCCACCAGACCCGGCGAGGTGAACGTCCAGGAGAAGGTCCGCACGCCGCTGCCAATGAGCTGCGGCGACGAGAACGCGCGCGCGAACTCCACGACGTCGTGCCGGCCGTCGGCCAGCCTCCACTCGACCGTGTCGCCGGGTTGGATGGTGATGTTGGCGCTGATGTAGCGGTCACGAGGCGATGTCTTGGCCCCCACCTGTACCGTCGTGGTGGCGGCGGAGGTGACCGGAGTCCCCCGGTACAGGACGGCCAGCGCGGCGGCCGCGAAAAAGGCGGCACACAGGCAAAGGGCCGCAATCAGCCGAGCGCCCCCGATTCCGGACAATCGCACACCACACCTCCCCGGGATACCGCGCCCGGCCCGTGCCTGCTGAGATCAAACGCGTACTGGGCGGGGCGTATCAGGGCCCTTTAGCGCGACCTGACCAGGCCCTTTGGCCCCCGCGCCGCCTCCTTGACGAGCGCGGCCCGGCTGGGGCGGCGCGGCGGTGGCGTGGCGCGATGGTGGCAGCGATATGGAAGCTGGCAACGATTTGAGGGATATGGAGCGGGAGATGGGACTCGAACCCACGACCCTCTGCTTGGGAAGCAGATGCTCTACCGGCTGAGCTACTCCCGCTCGTTGTTGAATCTAATCGGAGCCGATAACTGGTCACCGGCC
>DATECV010000225.1:0-3576 GCA_035286725.1 Dehalococcoidia bacterium
CGTCGCGCTGGAACGACACGAGGTCGAAGATGAACATCATCCGTTGTCCCACCGCCAGGTCATCAAGGCCGGGCGTGAGCTGTTGGGGGCTGCGCCGGCCGCGATTGTCGATCAGGTCGTAGCTGTAGGGGGCGGCTCGCAACTGGCAGAGCCAGCGGAAGACGACCGCCGGAGGCGCGTCCACCGTGACGCCGCGCCAGTAGCACGCCTGCGCATCGACGATGCCGTCGCACGGGAAGGGGAGAGCGCGCTCTTCCTCTGTCGTACCCCAACTCGTCGCGACTGACATGAAGGAAGTGTAGGGGCGAGGTTGTCCTCGCCCCCGTTGGTCCATGCACTCGGTGCGTAGCTACATCGCAGCAGCTTCCGCCTTCGTCTCCGGCAGGACGGGAACGGTCTCGATTGCGTCGGCGACCTCCATTGCCGACACGAGGCAGCCGAGTGTCAAGTTGTGCGGCACGTCGCGCGAATCGCCGGCGAAATACAGGTTCTCGACCGAAGACGCGCGCAGCGGCACCAGGTTCTTGATGTTCGCGGGTGTGCGGCGGGCGCCCAGCACCTTCGCGTCCGGCATCGTGCGCTCGACCGTGGCCGCCTCCTTCCACCCCGGGAAGTGGCGGTCCAGTCCGGCCCGCAGCTCGTCGCCGCGGCTCTCGCGCAGGGCCGCGTCCCGGGCTTCGTCCGGCGTCAGGTAGGCCATCGCGTGCAGGAGCTGGCCGCCGGCGGGCGCCAGGTCGGGCGCCGATTCGCTGTGGATGCTGTAGTACAGCGTGCGTTGCACGTCGAAGACGAACGTCGCGTCGTCGTCGCGCAGCGGGCGGCTGAGCCCCAGGTCGATGCAGTACGCCCGCACCGCGTCCAGCGTCGACCAGCGCAGCATCTCCGCGCGCAGGTCCGAGCCTTCGGGCGCGATGGACGGCGCGTCCTGCGGCGGCAGCGTGCAGACGAAGGCGTCCGCTTCGTGCCTCGTGCCGCCGCCAACCGCCGCGACGATTCGCCCCTCCGACGTCTCCAGCACGTCCACGCGCTCGCCCGTGACGATCGTCCCGCCGCCGGCTTCGATGTCCTCGATCCACTGGTCGTACATCGCGCGCCAGCCGCCGAACATGTAGCCGACCAGGTCCTTCGCGAAGAGTGTCCGCTGGAGGTGGCCGATGAAGAACGCCGCCGAGAGGTCCGCCGAGGGGTTCGTGTACGAGTTCACCGTGCCGAACGCCAGCATGAACTCGCGCACGGCCCGGTCGCCGGTCTTCGCGTCGATCCACTCGCCCCAGGTGAGCTCCGCAGGCAGCCGGTCCGTCTTCTCGCCGCGCACCGCCAGCATGATCTTCGCCAGCGCCATCCGCCCGCCGATCGAGAACAGCTTCGTCGTCAGCACCTGGTGCGGTTTCGCGCCCATCGCGGCGAAGCGGTCGCCGTGTACCCAGTAGCTGCGCATCGCCTCCGGGTAGCCGCACTCCGGTACGGACCGGCCCAGGCGCCCCATCAGCTCGGCCAGCGGGCCGGACAGCGGGATGTACATGGCGTGCGCGCCGTAGTTCAGCGTGAAGCCCTTCTCCTCGTAGCAGTAGGCGCGCCCGCCGGCCACGTTGCCCTTCTCCAGTACCGTCACGCGCTTGCCCTGCTTCGACAGCAGGGCCCCGGTGGCGAGGCCTGCCATGCCCGCGCCGACGATCACCACGTCCGACTTCATTGCGATGCTCCTTCCTTCGTGGGCGCCGGCCATCCCAGGACGGATCGGCCGAGCGTGTTGACCGCCCGCTCCGTCTCGCCCTGTGCCAGCGCGGCCGTGAACTCCATGTATGCTCCGCCGGGCGTCCCCGGCTCGAGCGGTGTGTCCGCCTGCGCGCGCACGAACCGCACCGTCCGCTTCAGCTTCTTGTACGCCGACGCGCAGCGCGCGCAGGTCGCGAGATGCGCCTCGATGCCGGCGCGCACGCCTTCGGCAAGGTCGCCCTCGATCAGGTCCGACAGCAGCTCGTCGATCTGGTCGCAGGCCAGGCCAGTCGTTGGCCGTTGGTCGTTGGCCGCTGGGGGGACGCTCTGCGGTTGGGTCTTTGCCCTGTGTTGCTTGTCCTGCGCAGCGGCCGCTTGCCTCGGCCCGCCGCGGCGCTGGACGCGTCCGGCCCACAGGCAGCCGTCGCACTCGTTCTGCTCGTCGACCAGCGCGCAGTGATGCTCGTAGACGTCGGCCATCTTCTTGCGCGCCCGATGCAGCTCCGTCTTCACCGACGCGACGGACGCGCCGATGGTCTTCGCGGCTTCCTCGCGCGTCAGGCCGAGTTGGTCGCACAGCGTGATGGCGGCGCGCTGCTTGGTTGGCAGCGACATCGTGACGCAATTGACGCACGTCGCCGCGACCTCTTTCACCTCGGCGGCGCGCTCGGGCGAGAGGTAGAGGTTCTGCTCCAACTGTTGGACCAGCTCGCCGTTTTCCCGGAACCACTGCCAGCGCTTGTCCAGGTCCCACGGCTTCTTGCCGCGCTGGTGGTCGAGGCAGGCGTTGGTGGCGATGCGGAAGAGCCAGGTTCGCATGGAGGCGCGCAGCTCGAACTCGGCGATGTGGAGATAGGCCTTGAGGAGCGTGTCCTGGACCAGGTCCTCGGCCTCTTCGTGCGATCCGGTCATGCGCATGCACAGGCGCAGGAGGCCGTCGCGGTGCACCTCGGCCAGGGCGCCGAAGGCGTCCCGGTCGCCGGCCTTCGCCCGCTCCAGGAGGGCCAGCGCCGATGTGGGCCGTCCGCTGTCCACGCCTGTATCTCCCTTCTACTGACTTAGACGGGAGGGGATGGGGAAAGGTTACATCGCCTCATTCCAGAGCAACCTTTTGCCTGCCGGGGCACGAAAAGCAGTGGTGCCTCCGGGCTCGGCGAGGTGGCGATCGCGAAGTTCGCGGCCTACCCGGTGCGCTTCCAGCACGGCCGGCCGTCATCTACGACACCTCGGCGGCCCCTTGACGTGCGGGACGGTGCCGGGATGGCGTTGGGGCCGTAATCCGACGATCACCCACACGAAACATGTCCGTAACAAACGGCCCCTATCCTCCCCTCATCAACTGAATAGCCAGGGGAGGCACAATGACCGAAGTTCCGTTGAACTCAGGCGACATTGCTTGGATGCTGGTGGCGTCCGCGCTTGTCTTGTTCATGACGCCCGGGTTGGCGTTCTTCTACGCGGGGTTCGTCCGCAGCAAGAACGTCCTGGGCACCCTGATGCACAGCTTCATCACCATCGGGCTGATCGGCGTCCTCTGGGTCGTCGTCGGCTACTCGCTCGCTTTTGGGCCGGATGTCAAGGGGTGGGGGCTCATCGGCAACCTCGATCACTTCGGCCTGAGCGGTGTCGGCGCCGAGGGTGACTCCCAGGCCGGCCCCGGTATCCCCCACGAACTCTTCATGATCTTTCAGGCGATGTTCGCCATCATCACGCCCGCGTTGATTACGGGCGCCTTCGCCGAGCGCGTGAAGTTCGGTCCCTTTCTCGCATTCATGGCGCTGTGGTCGCTGCTTGTGTACGCGCCCGTCGCGCACTGGGTGTTCGACGCGGACGGCTGGATCTTCTCCGACCTCAAGGGGC
>DATECV010000226.1:0-2158 GCA_035286725.1 Dehalococcoidia bacterium
GATGCGATGGCAGCAACCGTCGCGTTCCAGGAGGAGTGCGCGGCGCACGAGCTGCCGGTGTACGGCAGCGTCGCAGCGGCCGCTGCGGCGCTGTCGCGATTCATCGCGTGGCAGTCACGTCGCGCGGAGTTCGCCGGCGCCAAGTAGCTGTCCGAAACCCGTGGCGCGGGCTGAAAAGAGGCTGTCTCAGAAGAGCGCCAGTGCAGACGGGGCAGCGGCGGATCGGGTGTAAGGGCGAGGGTTGCCCACCGCGGTGTTAGGCGAGGGCGGCCGTCCGGCGCTGCCACGCGCACGCCAGCACCCGCAGGTTGAAGGTCGTCGCCAGCCAGCACCATTCGGCCCGCACGTTCGCCGCACCGCGGAGCAGGAAGCGGCGCGCCGCCTGTCGGTCTTTGATGACGCTAAAGACGGGCTCGATCAGCCACCGTCGCATCGCCGACAGCCGCCGCGCCTCGTCGCTCGCCTGCCACACGCGGTGCGCACGTAACGCCTGGTCGTACGGCCCCGCCCGGATCGTCCGGCCGTTCCTGCGATCGCGCGTGCAGGCCTCGAAGGCCGGACAGGCGGCGCACACCCCGGCGGCCGCGCGATACCGTCGCACTGTCCCGCCGTTGCGGTCGCGCTGGCTGCCGAAGAAGCTGAGGATCTGCCCTGCGGGACACGTATAGCTGTCGCGCGCGCCGTCGTACGGGAATTGCTCCTTGTGATAGGGGCGGCTGAGCGAGGTCTGCTGCTGGTCCGGGACCACCACGGTCCGTCCCTGTTCGGCACAGGCGCCGAGGTTCGCGCCCGAGTGGTAGCCCGCGTCCGCCAACGTCACGTCCGCGGCGATGCCGCTGTTCTGCTCGGCCTGCTCCATCATCGGCAGCAGCTCGTGCGCGTCGTTGACCTGCGGCGTCACGTCCGCCGCCGTGATGATCTGGCCGCTCGTCCCGCCGCCCGCATCGCGCAACGGCGACGCCATCGCCTGCACGTTGTAGCCGGTGACGTACCCGCCGTGCGTCTTCAGCAGCTTCGCGTCCGGGTCGGTGAGGTTCACCCGCGCTGGCGCGTCTTCGGCGTTCAGTCGCAGCAGCGCCTCGCGCACCTGCGTGCGCAACGCCTCGGCGCGCAAACGCTCAGGCAGGCTCGGCAGGCCGGGCTCGTCGGCGCCTTGCTGCGATTCGAGCTCCGCGATGCGCGCCTCCGTCCGCTGCAGGAGTCGCTCCATCGCCTCGGCGTTCAGCGTCCGCGTATGCGCGACATTGCCGCAAATGCGTGTGCCGTCCACCGCCTGCAGCGCGAGGTCGACGAGGCCGAGATCGACCGCCGTACGGACGCTCCGCTTGAGCAGCACGCGCATGCCATCGCGATGCCGCCGGTAGAAGCGCCAGAGGGTGTTGTGGTCGGGCCGCTGGAAGCCGGTCAGCCAGAGAAACGGGATCTGGTCGCGGCACGCCGCTTCCAGGCCTCGCGAGGAGCGGTTGCCGGTCATGAAGCCGAGTGTCCAGACCCCGAGCAGCGCGCGGGCGTCGTACGCCGGCGCGCCGTCCGGGTCGCCGTCGAGGATGACGCCCATCTCCGTCCACGTGTCCGCGTCGATCGCGTCGACGAATGCCGCGACGAAGCGCGCCGGGTGGTCAGGCGAGAGCGCCTGGTCGAGCGACGGCGGCAGCAACCACTGCTGCTCCCGGATGAACGGTCGTACCGGCATCGCGGCCTCCTGCCTCTGCCCAGCCCGCCGCTACCACGATCGCACGCCATGGGGTTATGAGACAGGCTCTGGAAAGCCCGCGCGGGTCCCAACCGCTGCGCATACGCTGATCAGTCGTCGGACGATCCCTCTCCACATCGTGGAGAGGGTGGTCGAAGGCCGGGTGAGGTAGTCGGTGGCTGCGGTTATGAGCCGGGGGGACGCGGCCCCGGGCAGTCCGGCGCGTCGTCGAATTCGCTCGTCGCCTGCGTCCTCATGCACTCCGTGCAGACGCGGCCGGTCGCCACCGCCACCCAGGAGTGGCGGCGCGGTTTCTTCAGTTCGGCCGGCGACGGATACGTAATGCGGCCCTTCATGCGACGCGCTCCCACCCCGGACCCTGCCACGTGTTCGGCATCTGCCGCAGGCCCGCGACGAACCATTGATCATACAGGCGACGTCAAGCGCACCAAGCATACACCACTC
>DATECV010000227.1:0-6767 GCA_035286725.1 Dehalococcoidia bacterium
GCCCCCTCCGGGATCGCCGTGCCCGAAATCCCGTCCGGGTACCCGGTGCCATCCCACCGCTCGTGGTGATAGCGCGCGACCGCCGCCGCCAGCTCGAAGCCCGTCTGCCCGGCCAGGAACGCCCCGCCCCAGATCGTGTGCTGCTTCATCAGCACCCACTCCGCGTCCGCCAGCGACTGCGCGCTCCCCAGCACCGAGTCCGGTACGCGGATCTTCCCGATGTCGTGCAGCGTCGCTGCCAGCCCCAGCGCCCGCGCCGCCTCCGCCTCGTATCCCAGCTCCCGTGCCAGCGCGATGCTGATGTCCCGCACCCGCGAAAGGTGCCGGCCGGTGGTCGCGTCGTGGGCCTCCGCCGCGCTCGCCAGCATCAGCACCGTGCCCTCGTGTGCCTGCTGCAGCTGCGCGGTCGATGTCCGTAGCTGGTCCAGCAGCGACGACATCCGCACGATCGCCGTCACCTGCGTCGCCACCGCCGCCACGAACTCCGCGTCGCGCACGCTGAACGCGCTCTTCCGTGTGCTCGCCACCGTCAGCACGCCGATGAGGTTGTTCTCCCAGATCATCGGGGCGACCAGCGCCGACCTCAGCCCGGCCACGGCCAGCATCTGCTGCTCCCGCTCGTCCAGCCGTGGGTCGGTCTCCAGATCGTCCATGATCAGCGGCCGCTTCGTGCGGCTCAGCAGTGCGGCGATCTCCAGGTTCACCTGGCTGCGGGCTCGCGAGTTCCACTGCTCGATGAACGACTCCGGCACCCGCGCGAACGAGCTCGACGCCATCCCGTCCTGCCCGTCCTCGGTCAGGACGAAGTTCACGCCGTCGTATCCCGCGCCCACGGAGAGCCGGTGCGCCACCAGCCGCAGCTTGTCCTGTAGCTTCCCCGGCGAGGTCAGGAGCGGCACCAGCTCGCCCACCATGCGCGCCGCCCGGTCGCCGCCCAGCGGCCGCGCCAGCGCCGTGCCTTCGCCTGTCGGCCGCTGCCTGCGCGACTGGTACATCGCGCTGTCCGACAGCCGGATCAGGTCCTCGACGGACTCCGCCTCGTTCGGGTAGATCGCCAGGCCGATGCTCGCGACCACCGGCACCCGGGCGCCCGTCATCGGGTCGGTCAGCCCCGCGTTCGAAAACTCTTCCAGCACTTCGCCGCGGTACTGCTCCGCGGCGGACCGGTCCGCCCCGGGGATGATCACGACGAACTCGTCGCCGCCGTATCTGCCCACCGTCGCGCCCGGCCGCGCCAGCACCGATGCCACCTTCACCAGCACCGCATCGCCGATCTGGTGCCCGTACGTGTCGTTCGCCACCTTCAGCCCGTCCACGTCCACCATCGCCACGGCGTGCGGCACGTCCGCGTGCAGCTCCACGATGTCCCGCAGCATCTCCGTGATCGCCGCGTGGTTCAGCGAGGCCGTCAGCTGGTCGCGCCGTGACCGTTCGCGCTCCGCGTCCAGCGCGATCTCCAGCAGCCGCGACTTCTCCTCCAGCCGCTGCTTCGATTCCTCCAGGTCGGCGTGCGTGCGCACCAGCCGCTTGTACATGCGCTCCAGCTCGGCCGTGCGGCTCCGCAGCGCCGTGTCCGAACGCCGCCGCTCGACGGCGATCCCCGCCACGTGGGCCGCCACGTGTACCAGCTCGCGCTCGTACGTCGCCGGCCCCCGCGGCTCGCGGTAGTAGATCGCCAGCGTCCCCAGCACGCTCCCGCTCGTGGACGTGATGGGCGTCGACCAGCACGCGCGCAGCCCATGCGAGAGCGCCAGATCCTTGTACTCGGCCCAAAGTGGGTCGTGCTCGATGTCGGTAACCACGACCTCTTCGTTCCGGTACGCTGCCGTCCCGCACGATCCCGCACTCGGGCCGATGATCAGGCCGTCCACGGCCTGGTTGTACACGTCCGGCAGGCTGAGCGCCGCCGCGTGGTGCAGCCGCGTCCCGTCGCTGCTGGCCAGGAGGATCGAGCACAACGTGCCCGGCGCCTGGGCCTCCACCGTCTGCGTCAGCTCTTGAAAAGTCTGCTCCAGGCCGGCGCCCATCGCGATCATCTCCAGCAGGTGCCGCTGCGCCGATACCAGCGACTCCGCGCGCCGCTGCTCCGTCACGTCGTGAACGACCGAGAACAACAGCGTCTTCTCCTCGGCTTCCACGGGGCCCGTGTACACGTCCACGTCGCGGATCTCACCCGATGCCAGCCGGTGCCGCAGGCTGCACTGCGAGAGCCGCTCCTCCACGACGCGGCGCATCTTCTCCGCCAGTTCGTCCGGCGGCAGCGTGTTGATCTCGCCGATCGGCTTGCCCGTCATCTCTTCCTGCGTGTACCCGTAGAACTCACAGGCGGCGTCGTTCGCTTCGACGATGATCCCGGCGTCCGGGTCGACGATGTACCGCACCGCGCTGTGGTTCGAGAAGATCTGCCGGTACCGCTCTTCGCTGGACCGCAGCGCCTCCTCCGCCAGCACCCGCGACGTCACGTCCACGATGATCCCGATCATCCCCGCGATCGCGCCGTTCTCGTCGCGCAGAGGCGCATGTTGCACCTCGAAGTGCAGCCCATTCCGTTCGAAGACCTCGGTAAACGTCTCCCCGCCCAGCGCCCTGGCCAGGTTCTCGGCGACGCGCGGCACGTCCGGATGAACGTCCAGCATTCTGCGTCCAACCCGCTGTTCCGATTGCAGTCCGAAACGGGCGATGTCCTTACCCTCGTACAGCGTGAACACGCCCTCGGCATCCGTCGCGAACATGATGGCGGGCGCGTTCTCCACGAACGTTCGCAACTGCTCCTCGCTCTCCTGCAGCGCGTGCTCGATCTCGCGCCGCTGGCCGAAGTCCCGCGCCACCACCACCGCGTGCCGCCCGCCGCCCGCCGGCTCGAAGAGATTCGCCGAGACCTCCAGCCAGCACCACGTGCCGTCGCCCTTCAGGAACCGGAACGTCGTGGCGCCCGGCTCTCCCACCTCGGTGATGAGCTCAGCGAACTGCCCGGCCACCCGTTGCCGGTCGTCCTCATGGATGTAGTCGAATGGCGTCCGGCCGATGAGATCGTCGGGAGCGTAACCCAGCACCCGCGTGAAGTTCGGGCTCACGTAGACGAACCGGCCGTCGTTCCCCAGCTCGCACACCAGGTCCAGCGCGTTCTCCGCCAGCGCCCGGTAGCGCGTTTCGCTCAGGCGCAGCGCGTCCTCCACCCGCGTGCGCGCCGTCACGTCGCGCATGAAGCACGCGAACACCCGCGTCCCGCCCGCGCTCGCGTCGCTGATCGAGACCTCCAGCGGAAACTCGTGTCCGTCCTTGTGCAGGCCGGACAGCTCCCTGGCGTGCCAGTCCAGCGTGCGTTCGCCCGTCTTCAGGTAGCGCGCCAGCCCGTGCTCGTGCTCCTCGCGCAGCCGCTCCGGCTGCAGGATCGCCACGTGCTGTCCGGTCAGCTCGTCCGGCTTGTACCCGAAGACCGCCTCGATGGCCGGACTTGTCGAGAGGATCGTGCCCTCGCCGTCGATGATCACGATCGCGTCGCCGGACGTGTCCCACAGCCGCTGGAAGCGCTCTTCCTGTACGTTCGCGATCTCCACCGATACGTAGCGGCAGATCGCGATGCTCGCGATGCGCGTCGCTGTTTCGGCGATGCCCTGCTGCCACTCGTCCGGCGCCTCCGGTTCCGCGCCGTACGTCGTCAGCGTGCCCAGCACCGTCCCGCCCGGATCGAGAATCGGCGCACACCACGCCGATCGCAGCCCGTGCTGTGCCATCAGCTCACGCCGTTCGCCATCCCACAGTGGGTCCGTCTGCACGTCGCGCGAGATCACCGTCGCCTTGCGAAACGCCGCCGCCCCGGTCGCGCCCGCGGTCGCCTCCACCGGCAGGCGTTCGTGCGCCTCCCCAAACGTGTGCGGAAGTGAAGGCGCGGCGGCCGGACGCAGCTCGCGCTGGTTCAGCGCCATCAGCAAGATCGAACACTGGCGTCCCGTGTGGTCCTCGACGAACCTCGCGATCGCCGGAAGGTACTCCTCCAGCCGCGCCTCGCCGGCCAGCGCACGCAGCAGCCGCCGCTCGTCGGCCACCAGCCGCACCAGCCGCTCGTCGCCCTCGTGTCCACCCGCGCCGCCCTGCATCTGGTTCGCGCCGCTCGGCCCGGCCGTCCCTGAGCCCTCGTCTCGTAGTTCGGGGATGGTCATGTACATCCTCGCGCCGGGCCGGCCTCGCTTGCGCCAGGCTCGCACGCGCTATGAACGCCGCATCGTGGGATCGGAGGCCGGGTGCGCTCCCCGGCGGCCACCTTGTTTAGATATCGGCATCCCCGGCCCCATGGCGCAGGCGGTTGCGCGATAAGTGAAGCCTCCGCCCGGGTGCCCGCACCCGGTCTTCCGGCCCTTGACCCCCGCCCGGCTGCCCGCCACATTGCCCGCGTGAGGGAGGATCAGCTCGCCGCGTACCTGCGCGAACAGATGCCGCACGCCGCGGAGCTTCGCGTATCCAATGTCGCCCGCATTTTCGGCGGCGCCTCGCGCGAGACCTGGTCGTTCGAGGCCGCCTGGTCCGAAAACGGCGCCGCTATCCAGCGCAGCTTCATCGCCCGCCGCGACCCCCCGGCCAGCCTCCTCTCCGACAATGACCTCCTCGAGTACGACATCTATGCCGCCATCGAGGGCTCGGACATCCCCGTCCCCGTCGTCCACTGGATCGACCGCCAGGGCGCCGCGCTCGAACGCCCCACCTTCATCATGGGCCGCCTCCCCGGCGCCACCGACGCCTCCGCCCTCGCCACCTCGCCCGCCTTCGCCGGGCTCCGCCCGACGATCGCCCGGCAGAAGGCCCAGATCCTCGCCCGCATCCACGACGTCGATATCGAGAAGATCCCGTCCCTCGAGCGCCCTCCCTCCCCCGGCCAGAGCGCCCTCTATGAGGTGGAGAAGTGGGAGCGCACCATGCGCCAGGACACGCTGGAGCCCCAGCCCGTCCTCGAGTTCGCCTTCAACTGGATGAAGCGGCGCCTGCCGCCCCCGCCCGAAAAGCTCGTCCTCGTCCACGGCGACTACCGCACCGGCAACTTCCTGTACGACCAGGAGTCCGGTATCACCGGCATCCTCGATTGGGAGATGGCCCACGCCGGCGACCCCGTCGAAGATCTCGGATGGGCCGTCATCAAGTCGTGGCGCTGGGCCCGCAACGACCTCGTCGGCGGCCTCTGCCCGCGCGAAGACTTCGTCCACATGTACGAAGAGGCCAGCGGCCGCATCGTCGACCGCGACGCCCTCAAGTTCTGGGAGGTCTTCTCCAACGTGAAGTTCGCCATCATCTTCATCACCGGCACCAAGTCCATCGTCGAAGGCAAGACCCCCGACCTTCTCCTCGCTCTCACCGCCTTCGTGAACCCCGGGGTCGAGGTCGAGCTGCTGGAGCTGATCAAATGAGACCCTACCCCGAAGAGATCGTCCTGGCGCTCCAGCGCGGCTTCGCCGCCCACTTCCTGCCCGAGCTCAAGTCCTCCTACGCCCAGGCCCAGTTCATGCCCGCGCAGATGCTCTTCGGCATCGCCGTCCGCGACTTCGACACCGCCGCCCAGGACCTCGTCGATGCCAACCGCGATCTCCGCGCACTGCTCGCCGATCTCGACGCCGCCCTCGCGCACGTCGATCGCGACGACGCTCGCCGTGCCCGCCAGTCTTTGGCCGGCCTCCCCGCCTCCGCTGCCGACGTCCGCCTCGCATCCCTTCGCGCCGAGTTCGACGCCCTCCGCCAGGTCTTCTGCGACCTCACCACGCTCGTCGAGCCCGCCGCCGGCGACCCCGCCCTCGCCCCCGTCGCCCCCCTCCGCGCCCGGATCTACGCCTGGTTCTCCGCCGATGCCAGAAAGCGCTCGATCCCCCTCCTCAACAACTGACTGCTGCCACCGATCACCGGCCACCGGTCGCCGATCACCAACGACCAATCGCCAACTACACTGCCCCCATGATCGAGACGATCCGCGCCCGCCTCGCCACTCACCAGCCCCAGTACATCGCCGTCGACACCCTCCCCCGCGCCGCCGTCCTCCTCCCTCTCTACGAGACGAATGGCGAGACCCACATCCTCTTCACCGTCCGCTCGGAGCTTGTCGAGCACCACAAGGGCCAGATCTCGTTCCCCGGCGGCGCCTTCGACCCCACCGATCCCGACCTCGCCTACACCGCCGTCCGCGAGACGTTCGAGGAGATCGGTGTCGATACCGGCCACATCGAGCTCATCGGCCAGCTCGACGAGATGATCACGGTCTCCAACTTCCTCGTCCGCCCCTTCGTCGGCCGCATTACCCGGCCCGGCCCCTACCCATTCGCCCACAGCGAGATCGAGGTCGCCGAGATCCTCGAGATCCCCCTCGACCACCTCCGCGACGAGGCCAACGTCGTCGCCGAGCTCCGTACCTACCAGGGCCGCGAGATGATTGCCTACTCCTACCGCTTCCGCGGTCACCTCATCTGGGGCGCCACCGCCCGCATCCTCCACCAGTTCCTCGGCCTCCTCGACACGCCGTAGGAGCGCTCCCGCGGTCCCCGCCCATAGGCTCGCCGCGGGAGACTGGAGACGCTGCGAATATCGCAGACTTTGTGTTGGCCTGTCGCCGGCACTGTTCGGCTAGACTCACCGCCATGATGGCCAGCGCCATTGATCCATCAAGCGCTCGGCAGGTCTCCGATGCCCTGCTGCTGTACGTACGCGGACGGCTGGCCGAACCTGCTATTACGTTCGCAGAGTCGCCCGAACCGCTCGGCCTCAGCACCTCCAGCTTCATCTACTCGTTTCGG
>DATECV010000228.1:0-4388 GCA_035286725.1 Dehalococcoidia bacterium
ACTTGCACGGGATGCCGTACGGAGGGTTCCCCGCGTGCGCGCTGGCTCGGTCTTGTTTGCTTGCGCATGTCGCCTCCCTGTTCCACGGTGTGCTGCCCGTCGCTCAGCCCGTGGCTGCAGTATGGCGTCCGCATGTGTCGCCGGAATTGCCCGATTGTTACGCGGAGATTGAGATTTCGGGCCGGAGATGGCCCCTCAGATGCTTCAGGCCGCGACCAGTGTGCGGACGCAGTTGCGGCCGTCCTCTTTGGCCCGATAGAGGGCCACGTCCGCCGCCTCGATCAGCGCCGCCTCGTTCTCGCCGTCGTCCGGGAAGACGGCCACGCCGATGCTGACGCTGGCCCCGCACTCGCGCGCGGCGTCCCGCAGCCGCTCCGCCAGCCGGAGCGCCTCGCGCCGTTCCGCCCCGTGCGCGATGGCGATGAACTCGTCGCCCCCGTACCGCGCCACCATGTCTTCTTCGCGCATTACCGACCCCAGCGCCATGGCAACGTCCCGCAGCTTGTCGTCGCCCGCCGGGTGCCCGTGGCGGTCGTTGATCTCTTTGAAGTGGTCCACGTCGATCAGCATCACCGCCAGCGGCCGCGTGGCTTTCTGCGATGCCTCCACGCTGTTGCTGTAACGTTCGTGGAAATGGTGCCGGTTCGGCAGCCCCGTCAGCGAGTCCGTGATCGCGGCCTGGCGGATGACGTCCCGCACCCGCTCCTCGCCTCCCGCGATGATCGCCGCGTTCAGCCCCATCAGGCCCAGCCCCACGGATACGACCGCGACGTACGGCCACACCACCTCGTGCTGAAGCGCGACGGTGATCCCCGCGAAGCCGAGGTAGTTCAGGATCGCCCAGCTCACGTACACCAGCATCTCCCGGGGCGAGACGAAGTGGGCGGCGCCGACGATGCTCAGGAAGTAGATCGCCCACACCGGGTTCCGCACGTCGTGGAGCGCCACCATCGCCACCGTGATCGTCATGATGTCGACGTACCGCGTCAGCCGGGCCACCTGCTCGTTGATGTGGCCCGTGCGCGTCACGTACGCCTCGGCCCATGTGTGGTACAGGTCGTACACGCCGATGATCGCCGAGCTGATGGCGAACGCGACCGTGCTGACGTCCAGGATGCCGATCTCGACCAGCCCCACCCACACCGCGAACAGCAACCACCGGAACGCGAGCACGCTCCGTCGCAACACCTGGTCCGCGAGCATCTGATCTCGGGCGTACGCCTGGCTGGCCAACGTCTCCCCCCGCGCCAATTAGTTAAGCGTCCTGTATGTATCGGTCCCTGACGGCCGCCGATGCACCGTTCGTGGCGCCTACTATCCGGTCTCTCGCGATGCCCCATACCGGGCCGTCGGAAGCGGCTACACTGCCGCCATGGACGTCCTGGCGGGCTCGATCTCTTCGTACGTGTTCACGATGCTCCACGGCGGGACTTCATCGTCTATCACGGCAAACGCCGGCGTGTTGAGCTTCCCCGGGGCCGTGAGGTGGCGTCGCGAAGAAGGCCGTAAGCCCCGGACAAAATCGCTGACCAACTACATCGTGATGCCCTGCCCTACAACCTAAAACCTACAACCTATAACCTAGCTCCCATGGACCTCGGCATCATCGGATATCAGCGCTCCGGCAAGACCACCGTCTTCAACGCCGTCACCAGGGGCAACGCCGCCACCGGCGCCTACGGGGCCGGCGTCCAGCCCAACATCGGCGTCGTCAAGGTGCCCGATGCCCGGCTGGATCAGCTCGCGAAGCTGTTCGACCCCAAGAAGTTCACCCTCGCCGATATCCGCTACATCGACTTCCCCGGCGACGCCTTCAGCACCGGCCAGGGCCCCTCGCCCCAGTTCCTGGCCCAGCTCGCCCGTTGCGACGCTCTCATCCACGTCGTCCGCGCCTTCCATGACGAGACCGTCGCTCACCCCGCTGGCTCCGTCGATGCCGCGCGCGACATCGCCGCCATGGACCTCGAGCTGGCGTTCGCCGATGCCGCCTTCATCGAGAAGCGGCTGGAGCGCATCGAGGCCAGCACCCGCTCGATGAAGACCAGCGAGCGCGGCGAGGCCGAGCGCGAGACCGCGCTTCTGCAACGCCTGAAGGCCGGGCTCGAGGCCGACCGCCCGCTCCGCGCCCAGGCGATGTCATCCGACGAACAGAAGCTGTTGGTGAACTACCAGTTCCTCACGGATAAGCCCCTGCTCATCGTCCTCAACATCGACGAAGGCGATGCCGCCCGCGCGCCCGGGATCGAGGCGGAGTACGCCGGGCCGGATGCGGGGCCGCACACCGCGTTCGCCGCCATCAGCGGCAAGATCGAGCAGGAGCTGGCCCAGATGTCGGACGAGGACGCCGCGGAATTCCGCAAGGACCTCGGCATCACGGAGCCGGGCCTCGACCGGATGATCCGCATGTCCTACCAGCTCACCGGCCTCATCTCGTTCTTCACCGTCGGCCCCGACGAGTGCCGCGCCTGGAACGTCCATGCCGGCGCCGTGGCGCCCGTCGCCGCCGGCAAGATCCACACCGACCTCGAGCGCGGCTTCATCCGGGCGGAGGTCGTGCACTGGGACGACCTGCTGGCCGCCGGCTCGATGGCCGAAGCCAAAAAGCGGGCCCAGGTGCGCCAGGAGGGCAAAGCCTACGTCGTGCAGGACGGCGATTGCCTGAACATCCTCTTCAACGTCTAAGGAGCCGCATGCCCGACTACGACGACGCCTGGCACGAGGACTGGTACCGCGTCCGCAACACGAACACCGGCCGCGCCACCTCCGAGTCCCGCTTCCTGCATCGCGGCCGCTCGCTCATCGTCGTCGAGTCTCGCGTGACCGGCGAAGACGGCCGCCTGCTCTGCACGGTCACGAGCACGCACGTACCGAACCCGATCCGTCCGCCCGCGCAGGGATAGTTGCGCCGGGTGCTATCATCCGGAGACCATGGCTGACCTGAAGTCATTCGACCGTGTCGCCCACCTGTACGACGAGACTCGCGGCGTACCTGCAGAGGCGGAACAGCAGATCGGCGACGGCCTCGCCGCGCTGCTGCGGTCCGTTTCACCGTCACCGCACCTGCTGGAGGTGGGCGTCGGCACGGGGCGCATCGCGGTACCGCTCGTTGAGCGAGGTGTCCGCGTAACGGGCATCGACATCTCCACGAAGATGTTGGCGATCCTGCGCGGCAAACGCGCCGATATCAACCTGATGATCGCCGAGGCGGCGCGCCCGCCCTTCCGCGATCAGCCGTTCGATGCCGCGCTCTTCGTGCACGTCCTGCACCTGGTGCCGGATCCCGAAGCCACAATCCGCGCGACGATCGCCCTGATCCGGCCCGGCGGCCTGATGATCGAGGCCGGCGACGACCGCGAGCAAAGTCTGCGCGCACAGGCCGACGAGCTGATCCGCTCCACGGTCGAGGAGCTGTCCGGCGTCGACATCGGCGGCTGGGCGCCCTATGCCCGCGGCGCTCAGCTGTTCACGGAGATCGTCCGCGAGGCGGGCGCCGATGTGCGGACGGCCCAGCTCGCCCGCTGGACCAGCTCGACCACCGGCCAGCGCATGCTTGACCGCCTGAAGCGACGGGACTACTCCAGCTCGTGGAAGATCCCCGACGCTGTCATGCCCGCGCTGCTCGAGCGCGTCACGCCGCGGATCGTCGAGCTGTTCGGCGGCCTCGACCGCACGATCGAATACAGCCGCTCCTTCAGCATGCGCTACGCGCGCCTCCCGGGTTGACGCCCGGGTCCGCCGCTTGACCCCCTGCCGCCGCGGCTCGTACAATTGGCTCAACAACTGAATAGCAACTCTTATCGAGAGTGGTGGAGGGATCGGCCCTACGAAGCCCGGCAACCCGTGAACACGGGTGCCAAATCCGACTCGCAGACGCTGTTGCGCGAACGCGAGAGAGATGAGAGAGAAGCCAGCTTCTCCACCAGCCAACGGAGAAGTTTTTTCTTGCCCGAAATTCCCGGCCCAACGTTCGAGCCCGTCGAGTGGCGTGGCGGTGCGCTGCGCATCCTCGACCAGACGCGCCTGCCCGCCGAGGTCCGCTACCTCGAGCCCGCGGGCTACGAGGACGTCGCAGCCGCCATCAGCCGCCTCGCCGTGCGCGGGGCGCCGCTCATCGGCATCGCCGCCGCCTACGGCCTCGCCCTCGCCGCCCGCCGCGGCCAGAGCCTCACGGAGGCCGCCGAACACCTCGCCGCCACGCGTCCCACCGCCGTGAACCTGCGCTGGGCCCTCGACCGCGCGCTGGCCGCCGCCGACCCGGAGGCGGAAGCCCTCCGCATCCACGACGAGCAGCGTGAAGCGGACAGGCGCATGGGCGAGCACGGCGCCGCGCTCATCGAGCGGGGGGCAACCGTCCTCACACACTGCAACACCGGGTCGCTGGCCACCGG
>DATECV010000229.1:0-5219 GCA_035286725.1 Dehalococcoidia bacterium
GTAATGAGGGGACAGGGGACAGGGGACAGGGGACGGTGGACAGGGGACAGGGGACGGTGGACAGGGGACAGGGGACAGGGGAGTGCACTGACGCTTACTGTTGGGCTCGCAGGCTCTTCTGGAGGGCGGTGAGCATCTTGCTGATCTCGGTGATCAGATCCAGCGCGGCGGCAGCATCAGAGTCCGTGAGGTAGCCGAGGCGTATGGCCAGCATGATGTACGTCTGTGTCTCCATCAGCGAGCCGCGGGCGATGGAGAGGAAGTGGGCGAAGTCTCTCGCCGTGCTGCGGGCGTGACCCTCGGCGATGTTCGCGGGCACCGAAGCCGCCGCGCGGCTGAGCTGGTCGACGAGGCGATATCGTTCCGCAGCGGGGAAGGACGCCGTGAGCCGGTAGACCTCCACTGCCAGGTCCATGGCCTTGTTCCAGACGATCAGGTCGCGGTGAGAGGACACCTTCGGCACGGGACGCTCCTTCGATCCTGCGCATCGCTCGGATGCAACAGTCTGAAGCCGCATATCCCGGCTGTCCACTGTCCCCTGTCAACTGTCCTCTCGCTGGCGAAGCTCGCCGTCGGGCCAGCGGTCGGAGTCGAGGTCGCCTTCTGGGTCGGTCAGGCGGACGAGTCCGGCTGAGCGGTCGACGGTTACGCGGACGTAGTCGAGGACGTCGCGGCCGAGGACGCTGGGGAAGCCCGAAGCTGTTGCGGGATCCACGACCGCAATCGTGCGGCTGATCTGGATCCTGCCTTCGGGTTGGCTGTCGAAGAACAAGACGGCGGGCGCCACTCGAACCGGATGACCTCCCCCGAATCCACCGATCACGGCCTCGGGAAGATGGTGGAAGTCCTCGAACTGCGATGTGTTGGGATTCTCTGGATCAGGGACGTACACGGACAGCTCAGCACCGCTATCCAGCAGGAACCACACTTCGCCCGTGGGACGGCCTACTCCGGGAAAGGACAGGCGTCCGGGCAAGCGGGGGCCACCATAGAGAAAGCGCCCCTCTATGCGCACGACGAGAAGATGTACTTGACGTCTCTCCGCAAGAAAAAGAAGCGGACGGTTGCCTCGCCGTCCTTACCTTTTTCTTTGAGGAGGCGCTGGAACTCCGCCGGATCGGGGTGGTGGGCTACGACGCCGCTGGCGTCGATCCCGACCCACTCGCCGGCGTACTTCTCGCCGAGCTCCGCGTTGTGCTCGATGAGGTAATCGTTCGCCTCGCGCGTGAGCTCGAAGATACGGCCGTAGCGCTCGTCGTCCTCGGGGGAGACGGGGTGGAATCCTGTCAGCCGGCCCTCGGGGGTCGCGCGGGTGTTCATCGCGATTTCGTCTGGGTGCGGAGGCAGCGGGTGCAGATCTTCACGCGGACGGACTGGCCGGCGACGTGGATGACCTGCTGGTGCAGGTTGGGGCGGAATGCGCGGTTGGTCTTGTGCGCCTCCCGCTCCCAGCGGCCGGAGTGGCGGTGGCGAATATTGCGGCCGAACGTCGTGCCCTTGCCGCAGACTGCGCAAATCGCAGGCATCGTTGTTTCTCCGTGTTAGAATCGTGAACCCGTAACCTTAGCATTTGGCCCGAAGTCCGGGCAACCACGGCGCCGATGCCATCACCCCCCGCACCAGCCAGTCCCTCGGATCCGGCGGACATCGACGGCCCGGCGCTGGCCCGCGCGCTGCTGGCCGCCGAACGCGCGCTCGAACGTGAGCGCGAGGCGTTGAACGCGATCAACGTCTTTCCCGTGCCCGACGGCGATACGGGCACGAACATGGCGCTCACGATGCGGGCGGCCTGCGACGCGATCCGCGGGTCCGGCGACACGGCGGCGGCCACGGTCGCGTCGGCGGCGGCTCGCGCGGCGCTGATGGGGGCGCGCGGGAACTCCGGCGTGATCCTCTCGCAGATCCTGACGGGTTTCGCCGCCTTCGAGGACCCCGGCGCGCCGCTGGACGGGCCGGCGCTGGCGGCGGGGCTGGAACGCGGGCGCGCCGCCGCATATCACGTGATCTCTCAGCCGCGGGAGGGCACGATCCTCACCGCGATCACCGGGGCGGCGCAGTCGGCGGCGGGCACGGCGGGCGGTCCCGTGGAGGTGCTGGCCGCGGCGGCCCGGGCGGCGCAGGAGGCGACGGACCGCACACCGGAGCTGCTGCCCGTGCTCAAGGAGGCGGGCGTCGTCGATGCGGGAGCGCAGGGCCTCGCCATCATCCTCGACGCGATGGTCCGCAGCCTGCGCGGAGAGGAAGCGGCCGGGGCGCGCGGCTACGGCGCCATCGATGAGGCGTGGCTGGCTGCGACGCGCGCGGTCCACGACGCCGGCGATCGCTCGGGCTTCTGTACCGAGTTCGTGGTGACGGCGGGGGCGCTCGAACCCGACGCGGTCCGGGCTCGGCTGTCGTCGATGGGCGACAGCGTGCTCGTGGTTGCAGGGGATGGCGCACTGCGCGTGCATCTGCACACGGCCACGCCGCAGAAGGCGTTCGCTTACGGCCGGACGCTGGGCGCGGTGTCCAACGAGAAGGCGGAGGACATGGAGGCGCAGTTCCAGGCGCTGGCCTCGCGCGGCGGACCGGGGGCGGGAGCCGGCCTCGCGATCGTGGCGGTGGCGGCGGGGGCGGGGATGGAGGCGTTGTTCCGATCGCTGGGTGCGGCCGCGATCGTGCATGGCGGGCAGACGATGAACCCCAGCGCCGGCGACATCCGCGACGCGATCGCGGGCGCGGGTGGCGGGGAGACGATCGTGCTCCCTAACAACAAGAACATCGTGCTGGCGGCGGAGCAGGCGGCGCGCGATCTGGGCGCGCGCGTACACGTCGTCGCGTCGCGCAGCATCCCGCAGGGCGTGGCGGCGATGATCGCCTTCAACCCGGAGGCGGGGGCCCAGGACAACGCGGCCGCGATGGCAGCGGCGATCGCCTCGGTGGGCACGGGGGAGGTGACGCTGGCGGCGCGCGCGACGAAGATCCACGGCATCGACGTACGCCGGGGCCAGCCGATCGCGCTCATCGACGGCGACCTGGCGCTGGCCGCGGACACGATCGCCGGCGCGGCGCGGGAATGCGCGGGGCGCATGCTGCGGGGGCGTTCCGGCGCGATGGTTACGCTGTACTACGGCCAGGGTGAAACGGGGGAGGACGCCGAGGCGCTGGCCGAGCGGCTGCGCAAGGAGTTCCGGTGCGAGGCGGAGGTGGTGGACGGCGGGCAGCCGCACTATCCGTACCTCATCGGCGTGGAGTGAGCATGGCCGTCTTCATCGTCACGGACAGCACCAGCGACATCCCGCGCGATCTCGTCGACCAGTACGGCATCACGGTGGTGCCGCTGAGCGTCACCTTCGGCGACGAGTCGTTCCGAGACGGCGTCGACCTGGGCGCGGACGAGTTCTACGCGCGGCTGCAGGCGGCGAAGCACCTGCCGACGACGTCGCAGCCGCCGCCGGCGCTGTTCCAGCACGCGTACCAGCACCTGGTCTCGCGCGGCGAGGTGGTGTCCATCCATCTCTCGCACAAGTTCAGCGGCACCGTCGAGACGGCGCGCGCCGCCGCCCGCGACGTCGCGCCGGACAAGATCACCGTCGTCGACTCGGGGTTCGTGTCGGCGCCGCTGGGTATGTGCGTGCTGGCGGCCGCGAGAGCCGCGCAGACGGGGGCCACGCGCACGGCGTGCGCCGCCGTGGCCGAGTCCGTGGCGGGGCGGCTGAAGCTGCTGGTGACGTTCGAGACGCTGGAATACCTGCGGCGGGGCGGTCGCATCGGGCGGGCATCGGCGTTCGTCGGGGGGCTGCTGAAGCTGAAGCCGATCCTGACGGTGAAGGACGGCGAGGCGCATCCGGTCGCGCGTGTGCGCTCGCGCCAGAAGGCGCTGGACGAGCTGCTGGCCCTGGCTCTCAGCTCGGAGCGGCTGGCGGAGGTGGCCGTCATGCACAGCACGACGCCGCAAGAGGCGGACGACCTGGCGGCGCGCGTGCGGGAATCGCGGCCGGGGGTGCCGCTGCACGTCGGTCGCTTCGGGCCGGCGCTGGGCGTACACGGGGGGCCCGGCATGCTCGGGCTCGCCGTGTTGGAGAGCGAGTGAGGCGGCTGTCAGCGTGTGAGCGCGTCAGCCAGTCAGCTGTGAGATCTCGGCACGACGTTCGATGGTGTTGTTGCATCGAACAGATGCTGTCTCCCCTGCCAATCAGGTCGCTGCGTCAGCATGACCGTCGCCACGCTGACGTTGAGACCGAGTGCTGACGGCTGACGGCTGACAAGCTGATTAGCTGACAGGCTGGCAAGCTGACGGGCTAGCTGTCGCGAATGGGGGCCTTGTTGCCGTCGGTGAAGGCGTCGACCTTGCTCTGGAAGATGTCGGGCAGCACCTTCGTGATGGGCGTGGCGACGTTGAGGAGGCGGGAGGCGAACTCCGACTCGTCGATCTCCTGGTCCATGTCCCAGAACGGGTAGGTGACCATCAGGATCAGCAGCGCCTCGATGAGAATGAACCCCTTCACCGCGCCGAACCCGGCGCCCAGGAACTGGTCCGCCATGCCGAGCTGGAGCACCTGGATCATGGGGTGTACGACCATAGCCATGAGCTGACCCGCCACGGTGATCGACCCGAAGATCACGAGGAACGACACGGCGCTGGCGACGGTCTCGTTGTCGATGCTGGTGAAGAGCGCGTCGCGCAGGTCGTCGTAGAAGATGCCGGCGATGACGATGCCGGCCAGCGTCGACGCGAACGCGATGATCTCGCGCACCAGGCCGCCCTGGAACGCCGTGACGACGAAGAAGAGCATGATGACCACGATGGCCGCGTCTACCCAGGTCACGATCCCGGCCTCCGATGCTCGAACGCTACCTTAAGAACATCGGCCATATCGCCCGCGAACACGAACCGGAGATCCCGCAAAACGGGGGCAGGGACTTCACTTAGATCCTTCTCGTTCCGCTTTGGCAGAACAAATGTCTTGATTCCGGCACGGTGCGCCGCCAGGATCTTCTCCTTCAGGCCGCCGACCGGGAGCACGCGCCCGCGCAGCGTAATCTCGCCCGTCATAGCGACGTGCCGGCTGATCGGCCGCTTCGTCAGGGCCGAGATGAGCGCCGTCGCGATGGTGATGCCGGCGCTCGGCCCCTCCTTCGGCACGGCGCCCGCCGGGACGTGCACGTGGATGTCGGTCTTCTCGAACACCTCGGCCGGGATGCCCAGCTCCTTCGAGCGCGACCGGGCGTAGGAGAGC
>DATECV010000230.1:0-3884 GCA_035286725.1 Dehalococcoidia bacterium
GAATACCCCCACAACGTCCAGCGCAGCATCCCCCTCAACCGCCAGGAACGCCGCGAAGTCACCCCCGTCTGACCTGGCATACCTTCGTGCGATTGACGACTGTAGGGGCGGCCCTGTGTGGCCGCCCTTTTGCTTTCCTCCGGTGCGCTGCCAGTCACTTCGCCCCGTAGCGCGGGCTGGAAACCCGCGCGGCTACCCGGCCTGTGCGCTATACACGGGCAACACCCCGCGCATACAATTCGGCCGCCCCGTAGCGCGGGCTTTCCAGCCCGCGCGGTGCTCGTCCAGGACCCCGCTATACGCCGGCAAGGCCCCGCGCATACAATTCGGGTTGGAGGATCTGGCCTTGCCCGTCATCACCGTCTCCGGTTCGCTCGCTTCCGGCGCCCGCGAGGTCGCGCAGGCCGTCGCTGCCGAGCTCAACCTCGACTACGTCGACCATGAGATCCTCGTCGAAGCCGCCCGCGCCCTCGGTGTCAGCGTCACCGCCATGGAGCGCCACGACGAGCGCCGCAGCACCGTCGGCGAGCGTCTCGCCTCCGTCATGCGCACGCTCATGGAGCGCAGCGCCGCCGCCGGCACCGCCGATCCGCTCGCGGGCGGCGGCCTCGAGACCGTCCTCGCCCGCTCCTACGGCGAAGCCGCCGAGCTTGGCTCAGGCGCGCAGACCGGCCAGCTCGATGACGAGAGCTACATCCGCACGCTGAAGTCCGTCATCAAAGGCATCGCCGCCCGTGGAAACGTCGTCATCCTCGGCCGCGGGTCGCAGGCCATCCTCCAGCACGAGCCCGAAACCCTGCATGCCTGGGTGGCCGCGCCGCGCGAGTGGCGCATCGAGAACATCATGCAGCGCGAAGGCATCAGCAAGGCCGACGCCGAAAAGCGCCTCGACAAAAGCGACCGGGACCGCGACGCCTTCCACCGCCACTACTTCAAGATCGAGCCGAGCAGCCCCCACCTCTACGACCTCGGGTTCAACGGCGCCCGCATCCGCCCCGGCGTCGCCGCCAGGATGATCGCCATCGCCGCCCGCGAGCTAGCCCCCAAACCCGGCTAGCCCGAATAGCGCCCCGTGCAATCGGCCCGTGATGTTCCACGACGCACCACCGACGTTCTGGTCAAGGAACCGATAACTGAAGACTGACGACTGAGAACTCCCGACCATGTACCTTCACCCCGAAGCCCAGCGCCTCCTCGAAGACATCCGCCGCGCCCACGAACAACTCATGGCCCACTTCGGCGCCGATGAGGCGCACCGCCGCGCCTTTCGGGCCGTGTACGAGGCGCTGGAGTCCGCCGTCGGCGACGTCGACGAGGCGCATCTGCAGGCCCCCATCGACGGAGGCTGGTCGCCCGCCCGCATCCTCGTTCACCTCGCCGAACACGATCAGGGTATCGAGGAAGCGTCGCGCCGCGGCATCGAGCATATGATCGAACACGGCCTCGAGCACGCCCGCAGCCTGTGGCAGGCGCGCGCGCCCCGGCCGGCTACGTGAGCGCGCTGATCGCCGCCCTGATCGTCGCCGGATCCTATCTCGCCGGCTCCATCCCCGTCGCCCAGCTCGTCGCCCGCTACACGAAGGATCTCGATCTCAGGGATGTCGGCAGCGGCAACGTCGGCGCCTCCAACGTCTGGCAGAGCGTCGAGCGCTGGCTCGTGGTCCCCGTCGGCCTGGCGCAGATCGCCCAGGGACTGGCGGGCGTCCTCGTTGCGCGCCTCGCGGGCCACGACGCCGGTGTGCAGGCGCTCGCGGGCGTCGCCGCCGTCCTCGCCCACGATTGGAACCCCTGGCTCGGCTTCACCGGCGGCCGCGGCGTCGGCCAGACTATCGGCGTGCTGCTGGGCCTCAGTTGGCCGTCGCTGGGCGTCTTCATCGGCGTCTCGCTCCTCGGCGTCGCCTCCGGTTGGATCCCGCAGTTCGTCGCCCTCGCGCTCTTCGCCGCCCCATTCGGCGAGATCTTCTTCGGCGACTCCGCCGCTGCCGCGTGGGGCGCGTTCGCCCTCGCCGTCATCGCGATGGCCAAGCGCGTGCTGGCCAACGCGCGACCTGGCCCCGAGCTCCCGCGCCCCGGCGTGTGGCTCACCCGCCTCGTGTACGATCGTGACACGCTCGATCGTGACGCATGGGTGCGCCGCGGCCTCCCGCGAACCCACGACTGATCTGATGTGGGACAACTGATGTGGCGCTCGAAGACTCGCCGTGGCGAGAGCCGTCGCTGGCTGTTGTGGCACAGCCGCCCTCGGCTGTGGGCTCGCGCTGAACAGAGCCGCCCCTTCGAAGAGTCGCCGCTCGCGGAGTCGCCGTAGGAGACAGGAGACCGGCTGGCTGTGACTTCCGCCGAGTTTCAGCACCGCCTCCGTTACAATGACCTTCGCTGCGCGATGAGGGCGCTGATCGCATGAGACAACCGTCCCCGCACCTTCGACGCCGGCGCGCCCTTGTGCCGGCTCTCTGCCTCTGGCTGCTCCCGTTCATCGCCGCCTGCGGTGTCGCCACTGTCGATCCCACCCCCTCCGCTGCGCCGCCCACGCGCACGCCCGTCGTCGCCGCGACCCCCACCCCGGACACCGAGCTGCTGCGCGACGGCGGTGTCGTCATCATCCAGCGCGCCTACGACCGCCTCCTCGATGAGTACATCGAGCCCCTGGACTCATCCCGCATCCTCGACGGAGCCTGGACGCTGCTTACACAGCGTGCCGCCGAGGAGTCCCTCGACGTGCCCGAGAAGCCCGGCTTCACCGACGACCGCGCCGCCGATTTCGAGCTGTTCCGCACCGCCTACGCCTCGATAGCCGCCGGCTCGGCCGACCCGACGCAGCTTCGCTACGCGGCCATGCGCGGCATGACCGAGGCGCTCCAGGACTGCCACACCTACTTCCTGACGCCCGTCGCCAGCGACACCCTGATCGATCAGCGCGAGGGCAACGGCGTCATCGGCATCGGCGTGGATCTCGCCGGCGTCCCGCCGCTGGTGACGGAGGTCATCATGGCCGGCCCCGCCGACCGCGCGGGCGTCCGCGTCGGCGACAGGATCGTCGCCATCGACGGTACCGATGTCAGCGACCGCGGACCTGCGGGCGCGTTCGAGCTCATCAACGGCGACGAAAACACCAGCGTCACCATGACGATCGAGCGCCAGGACGAGCCCGCGCCCATCGATGTCACCGTGACGCGCGAGCGTGTGAACCCCCCGAACATCGAGACCAATATCGTCGAGGGCACGATAGGCTATCTCCGCGTCCGCAACTTCGTCGATGGTGGCATCGCCGCGCCGCTTCGCCAGACGCTGGACGCGTTCGAAACGCAGGGCCTCACGTCCTGGATCATCGATCTGCGCGGAAACCCCGGCGGCCGCCTCGATACCGATGCCATCAGCCTGTTCGTGCCCGAAGGGGTCATCGTCCGCGACCGCAACCGCGCTGGCGAGATCCACGAGGACCTCGCCACCGGCCTCGCGCTCACCACCATCCGCCCCACGGTGCTCCTGGCCAACAACCGCACCGGCTCCGTCGCCGAGGTGTTCGCCGCCGCCCTGCAGGAGTACGGCGTCGCCTACGTCGTCGGCGCTAACACCAACGGCTGCGTCGGCTACACCGACGTCCGGGAGCTGGGCGACGGCTCGTCGCTCGCCGTCACCACGAACGTGAATCTAGGGCCGGTCAGCGGCCAGGAGCTGGCGGGCATCGGTGTCGCCCCCGACGAGCTCGTCGGGCGCACGGCCGACGACGTCGCGGCGCTGCTCGATCCACAGCTCGATGCCGCCGTCGCCCACCTGCACGCCGTTGTCGACACCACCACCGACACGGCCCCCGAGTCCCCGTAATGAGGGCTCCGTAGAGCAGCAATATGCCTCCGTAGCGCGGGCTTTTAAGCCCGCGCGGG
>DATECV010000231.1:0-3476 GCA_035286725.1 Dehalococcoidia bacterium
CCGTTCACGCCATCCTCGACCCACTCCCGCTGCGTCTCCAGGTCCGACACGATCGGAAAGCAGCCAGCCGCCATCGACTGGAGCAGCGCCACCGATGTCCCATCCGAGGACGGCGCCGACACGAACACCTCCGCCCCCGCCATCAGTTCGCGTAACCGCGCCGCATCGACCGTTCCCGTGAACTCGACGCTCCCTCCGGTCGAACCCGCCCTCGCGCGAAGCTCCGCCGTCAACGATCCGCCGTGCGCAACCACCAGCCTCGCCTCCGGCGCCTTCCGTGCAACCAGCTCATACGCGTCGAGGATGTCGCCCACCCGATACAGCGGCTCGTGCGCCCGCGTGCTCAGGATCACCGGCGGGCTATCCGCCTCCCTCCCCCGAACGTTGACCGACTCCTCCCACAGCTCGCCGAAGTACGCGTCCGTCCCCAGCACCACTGTCTCGACCCCCTCCCGCGGCGCGCCCAGGGCTACCATGCGTTCCGCCATGAACGCGTTGTTCGACGTCGCAAGATCCGCCCGGCGCAGCGTCCATCGCGTGATCCACCGCGAGATGGGGTCCCGCCCGGGCTCCACCAAAACGTCCGAACCCCACGCCGTCACCACATACGGGTGAAACCCGGCCAACGCGCCGTAGAACCCGTGCTCGACCAGGAAGTGCCCGTGAAATACGTCCGGCACGATCTCGCGCACGACGCGCACCAGCCCTGCCCGCCGGTACCGCAGTCCGTGCCCCAGGCGGATCAGCCCGCGCGGCAGCCGTCCGCCGGCCTGCGCCGCGCGCCGCGCCCCATCCGAAGATGACCGCGGGCCCGAGCGCGACCTCAGCGCGTGCAGCGTCACGCCATCAAGCGGAGCGTACGGCGGATAGAACGAGATCGCGTGTACGTCGTGGCCCCGGGCGACGAACCACCGTATCCACGACCGCGTGTGTACGCCGTCGAAGTCGCCCAGCACCGCGATCCGCAGCCGCTGCTCCGCTGCCACGCGTTCCACGCCCGCCACGCGTTCGTGGCCTGCCTCGCGTTCGAGGCCGCTCATACTCGCTGACCCCGTTCAGGCTCTGCAGCGGACCGGCGGAAGATGCGCGCCATCACGTTCCGCGCCGCTTCCTGGTACAGCCGCAGGTCCTCGCGCCCGGGCACCAGCGCCACGATCGGTGATCTCCCGGAGATCCGGCCGTATGCAAAGAGCGCCACAAGGAAGTGCACCCCGTACGCGATCGACGAGGCGATCGCGGCGCCGTTCACGTCCAGCCACCGGATCAGCAACAGGTCCGCCGTCACCGTCACCACCAGCGACACCACCGTGATCCCCGTGTTCACCAGCGGCTGGCCCTTGCTGAAGATGTAGCTCGTCAGCACCTTCGAGCCGCACAGAGCAACCGTCCCCGGCAACAACAGCCACAGCGGCCGCACGCTGTCCTCGTACTCCTTCCCGAACGCCAGCGGCACCAGCACCGGCGCCACGATCGCCAGCCCCACGGCCCCTATCGCCGCGAGCACCATCGTGTTGCGCGCGGCCAGCGGCGCCATCCAGTGCGCCTCGTCCTCGTCCGCCGTCAGTCGCGGCAGCAACACCAGCGCCACCGCATTCGCCATCACGAAGATCGCCTCCGTCATCGACGCGCTCACGGCGTAGATGCCCACGCCGGCCAGCCCCACGTACGCCCGCACGATGTACTGGTCAAGGCGGTAGTTCAGCAACTGCAGCAGGTTCCCGCTCTCGCCCTGCACGCCGAATCCCGCCAGCTTCCGCAGCGTGTCGAACCGGGGCCGCACCACCTGGCGGAGATCGAGGTGCTTCGGCCCCACCAGCACCAGCGAAAGCACCCCCGCCGCCGCCGTCGCCCCCGCCATGCACCCCACTACCTGGGCCGTGGTCGGATCGCCCGCCGCCGCCAGCACCGCCACCGCGGTCACGAGCAGCGCTTGCTGCGATACCGTGGCCACGCCCAGCGCAACGAAGCGGCTCTCCGCCTGCAGCGCCAGTCGCATCAGGTTCCAATACAGCAGCGCCGGCACGCCCGCGACCAGCAGCCACGGCGACACGCCGCCGCCGAACAGGTCGTCATCCACAAGCGGCGCCATAACCGCCACCGCCGCGGCCGTCAGGATCAGCGCCGATAGCGTCATCACGTGCATCGCGCTGACCACGTCGCGCACGGACAGTTCGCGCTTGTTCACGTAGTAGATGGCCGCGTTCCCCACGCCCAGGCCCAGCAGCAGCTGCCCGAACGCCGCGGACACCACGAACAACCCGTACGCTCCACGTCCGTCCGGCCCCAGGGCCCGTGCGATGAGGATGCCCGTCGCGAACGCCAGCGCACCGTCGGCGAGGTACGTCAGCATCACCACGTTCACGTGGCCCAGCACAGAACCGCGCGCGGGCGGCTCCAGGGGCGCCTCAGGTTCAATCATCGAGAAAGTGTATCGGGGGCGACGCGACTCGAGGGCTACTCGTCCTCGAAGATCGAGCGCGAAAGGCCCGACTGGCGAATAATCGATAGCAGAGTGCCCGGAGCGACTTCACGGTGGAGCGGGACAGGCACTGTCCGCGTCCCTTCGGTCGTCGTTCGCTGCATTACCACGTGACTGCCGCGCTGCCGTGCCTCGGCAAAGCCGTGCTGCAGCAGGATTCGGCAGACCTCCGCTCCCGACAGGACGCGGAGCCTACCCAACCGCGACCTCGACACGCGTCACATAGAACTCCGAAATCAGTCGGCGTTCCACCTCGGCTGGGGGAGCCGTCTCGAAAAACAGCTCAAGTGCCTCAATGAGGTTTGCCCGCGCTTTCTCGATCGACTCGCCCTGGCTCGCCACGTCCAGCTCCGGACAGAGCGAAACATATAGGTCGCCTTCTCGCTCGATGAGAGCGGTCAACTCTCGGACCTGCCGGCTCATGTGATGCTCCCGTGCTCGTCGCAAGTTTTACCAGTATAGACATTCACCCGCTCGTGCCGCCCAGTACCCAGGGCTGCGGCTCCTTCAACCCTCGCGCCCTCACCAGCCCCTCCACCGCCTCCACCTCGGCCGCCATCCGCTGCTCCCACGTCCAGAAGTGCTCGCCCGCATACGCCGCCGCGCCCGCCGCAAGCCGCGCACGCTGCCCCTCGTCGTTCCCCAGCGTCACCAGCAGGTCCGCCAGCCGCTCCTCCAGCGGCCGTGCGATCCCAGAGCGGTTCGAGCTGTCGACCAGCCGTCCCGTAGCGCCGTCCGCAATCAGGTCCCGCGTGTCGCCCGCGTCGACCGCGACGATGCAGCTCCCGCACGCCATGGCTTCCAACAGCGGGTTACCGACGTTTGAGAGATCGGCGATAGCCAGGAACACGTCCGCCGCGTGCATGTAGCCCATCACGTCGGCCTGCGGCACCGCCCCCGCGAACCGCACGTTCGCGCTCACCCCCAGCTCTCGCGCCAGCGCTTCCAACCGCGCCCGCTCCTCGCCGTCGCCCACCAACAGCAGCAGCGCCCCCGA
>DATECV010000232.1:0-7646 GCA_035286725.1 Dehalococcoidia bacterium
GTCCCGGGGGATTCGGGGTTCGCCCCGATCTTATCAACCCGCGGTCGAATTCCCGCCAGTGCCCGTGGGGTGCGGCGCCGGCTTGAGCCGGAAAGGGCAGCAGCAGGTGCGCCGCGCGAAGCAATGGGCCCGAATCCGCGCGCCTGACACTTAGCCCCCGGGCTGCGCGCCCGGTATCACCTGCTGGATCGTCACGTCCGTCGAGAGCAGCGCCGCCGGATCGTCGCCCGGCCGGCCGAGCGCGATGATCCGGTCCGAAGGGCGCACGTCCCGGAGTTGCACCGAGCCGCCGCCCGCGCGTCTGATCGTTGTCGCCGGACTCAGCACGATCTTCGTGAACTTCGCGTCGCCCGTCGGCTTGATGTCGATCGTCCGCGCCGCCAGGTCGACCGCTCCCACCACTCCCTGCACCTCGATCGTGCTCGTCGCCGTCGGGTCGGTCGCGGCGGAGGTCGCTGTCGCCGCCGTCGCCGTAGAGATCGGACGCGTGCTCGCCGGTGTCGCCGCGCCCGACGTTGGCGTCCGGCCAGCGCCGTCATCTCCGCCGCATGCAATCGCGATCAACGGCGCGGCCGCCGTAAGCAGGATGGGAATCAGCGCCAGGCGCCGTCCGTGGCTATTTCTCATTGGGCCGGATCAACAGCACGGGCGCGCCCCCCTGCAACAACCGGTCCGCCGTGCTCCCCAGCGCCGCGCGGGCCAGCCCCGAGCGCGCGTGTGTCGTCATCACCACCAGGTCGATCTGCTGCTGGTCCACAAAGTCCAACAGCCCGTCCGCGATCGCGCCGCGGACCACGAACGCCTCGACCTTCGCTTCCTTGATGAGCTGCTCCTGCTCGCGAAGGTACTCCTTCGCGCCCTTTTCCAGCTCCTCGTCCACCTGGGGCACATACGCGTCGGGCAGCGTGTACGGATACGCCTGTACCGCCCACCGCACACCCCGTACCAGCGTCACCGTCGCTCCCGTCGCCTTCGCCAGCGACCCGGCGATCGGCACCGCCTGCTCGGCGAGTTTCGACCCGTCGAGCGGCACCATGATCTTCCTGATGTCGGCGCTTGGCCGCTTCTTCTCCAGCAGCTTCGGCCCCACCGCCAGGATCGGCACGTGCGCGTGCCGCAACAGCCGCCCCGCCGTGCTCCCGTACAGCCACCGCGACACACCAGACCTTCCGTGCGTCGCGATCGCGATCGCCCGCGCCTCCGTCTCTTCCGCCGCTTTCAGGATCTCGTCCGCCGCGTCACCCGGTCGCACGATCGCGCGCACGCGGTCCGCGTCCGGCAGTTTCGCCTTCACCCCGTTGAGATAGTCCGTAAAGTACCGCTCCGCCGACTCGGTCACTTCCAGCGAGAGCGATGGAAAGGTCGAAGCCAGGTCGGTGTCTGCGCCCTCCCAGACCGTGACCAGCACCAGGTGGGTGTGCAGCTTGGCTGCCAGCGCGCTCGCGTACGGCAGCGCCCCTTCCGCCAGGTCCGAGCCATCCAGCGGGACGAGAATGGGCCCGTGGTCCAGCATCATGCCTCCTTCGGCGTCGTGTGTACCGGCACGCCGGCCCGGCTTCGTTGCGGCTCAGTGTACCGGCGTGTCTGCGGAGCGCCGGGGGTCACACGACACCTTCCTGTGTGCTGTTCGGCCCCACCGCCGGCGCCAGGCGCTCCTCCCGCGACTTCAGCGCCACGCTCGCCGCCGTTGGACGCACCTCGCCGTGCGCCGCGCCCAGGATCTCGAACCCCAGGTCCCGGATCATCGCCACGTCGTCCTCCGGCCGCTGTCCCTTCGCCGTCAGGTAGTCGCCGATGAAGATCGAGTTCGCCACCAGCAGCCCCATCGGCTGCAGCGAGCGCAGGTGGTGCTCCCGCCCGCCCGCGATGCGGATCTCCCGGTCGGGGTTCATCAGCCGCATCAGGCTCAGGATCTTCAGGCAGCGCGCCGGCGTCAGCGACCATCGCTCCGCCAGCGGCGTCCCCGGGATCGGGATCAGGAAGTTCACCGGGATCGAGTCCACGCCGATGCGCCGCAGCTCCAGTGCCACCTCCACGATGTCCTCGTCCGTCTCACCCATCCCGAACAGCGCCCCGCAGCAGGGCGAGAGCCCCTGCTCCTTTACGATCCCCACTGTCTCCACGCGGTCCGCGTATGTGTGCGTCGAGCAGATGTCGCCGTAGAAGGCCTCGCTCGTGTTCAGATTGTGGTTGTACGCGAACACCCCGGCGTCGTGCAGCGCCGCCGCCTGCCGCTCCTCCAGCAGCCCCAGGCACGCGCAGATCTCCGCGTCCGGCAGCGCGCCCCGCACTTCCCGCACCGCGGCCGCGATGTGCCCGACGTCGGCGTCACTGGGCCCGCGTCCCGACGCCACCAGGCACACTCGCCGCGCCCCGAACTCGTGCCCTCGCAGCGCCGCCGTCAGGATGTCCTGCCCTGAAAGCAGGTTGTACTTGTCGATGCCGGCCTTCGAGAGCTTGGACTGCGAGCAGTAGTGACAGTCTTCCGGGCAGATCCCGCTCTTGATGTTCACCAGGAAGTTGATCTTGACCGTGTTGCCGAAGTGGCGGTCCCGCACCCGGTGCGCGGCTGTCACGATCGCCGGCATCTCATCGTCCGGCGCCCCCAGCACCGCCAGCCCCTCCGCGCGTGTGAGCGGCTCGCCGCCCAGCGCCCGTTCCGCCAACGCCATCCAGTCTGTGCCCATCGATCGCTCCAGCTAACACGCCGTTCGCCCGCGTGGATCGCAAGCCTCGCGCGCAGTGTTCGGGAGTACACAGATACCGTCAAGCGAAGTGGAGATGGGGGACGTGCGGAAGCCAGCGTCATACTGGTGGCGGGGTGACGCTGGCTTCCGTCCTGTTGGAGGGGATTAGGTTGGCGGCTCTCCCCGATCACAACATCGGACGCAGCCTTCGGATCCGAAGACCCCATCGGCCCCAAATCCGCGATTCCGTCGGCGCCGCCGCGAAGCTGATACAATAGCCCGGTTTGGACTTGGACACAGGCGTGGACCCCGCATGAGTGTGTTTTCCAGCCCGGAAGCGCGGGCCGCCATCCTCAGACACCCCTTCTTCCTGGCCGGCCTCTCTGTCGTCGTCCTTCTGGGCCTCATCGCCGGCCTCCTCGTCCTCTTCGATAGCGTCCGCGGCGGCAGCGGCGCCGGCGAGCCCACCGTCGTGGTCGCCCCGGCCGGCACCTCCACTGTCGGCCCGGTCAGCAAGACCGCGTCCGCCTCCGGCGTGCTGGGCACCACGAAGAACGCCACCACCGTGCGTGTCGCGCCCGGGAAGACCTCCCCCGTCCGCGGCACCCTCCCCTCAGGCCGCGACGTCGAGATCGACGCCCGCACCACCGACGCCAACTGGTTCCGCATCGTCTTCCCGCCCGAGACCGAGCTCCACGGTTGGGTCGACGCCGAGGACCTCGAGATCTCCGGCGATCCCTCCGCGCTCGTCATCGCCACCGCCGAGCCGCCGGTCATCGTCGAGTTGCCCACGGAGCCCCCCGAGGTCCTCACTGCCGTCGCCGAGACGCAGATCGCCCTCGCCAACACCACCGAGACGCCGACCCCCACGGGCACGCCGGGCGCGGAGATACCCGACCTCGTCGTCGGCACCTCCCCGGTCATCCAGGGCGGGCGCCTCTTCGTCACCGTCGTAAACCAGGGCACGGGCGATGCGACCGGAGACCTCGTCGTCGCCGTCTTCAACGCCGATGGCACCGCCCTCATCGCCGGCGCCACGCTCCCCAACTTCACCCTGCCCGCCGGCCGCAGCATCGATATCGGCACCAACTACGTGATCGACGAGAGCCAGACCTTGCTGCTCATCGTCGACCCGAACGGCACCATCGAGGAGTCGGACAACTTCAACAATCGCATCACCGTCGCCATTTCCGTCGGCGACGGCCCGCCGCCCGGCGACCCATTCGGAACCCCCGCGCCTGAAGGCGAGCCATCCCCGGAGGAAGCGCCGCCCCTGGGCGAATAGTCCGTCCGGCTGGTGCCATAACGCCATAGCGGCGCCCCTCCGCGGCCCGATACAATGGGCCGCTCCGCCGAACTACCGTTCGACAAGACCACATTCGCGGTGAAGGATCACCGGATGGCGACGCCCGTTTCCCAGCTGCGATCGGAATTGCGGACCAGCCGTGAGGCGCTCTTCGACGCCATTCGCGGCCTCGGCGAGGAGCAGTTCCGCCACCTCCCGCCCGGCGAAAGCTGGGCCATCGCCACGCATCTCGTCCACCTCCTCCGGATCGAGCGCATCTTCACCGAGCGCGCCCGCGCCGCCATCGGCGAGGACGAGCCCTTCGTAGCCAGCACCCGCGTCCAAAACGAGGATGAACCCGGCCTCGCCCAGCGCCTCGCCGTCCCCCAGGTCATCCACGGCATGCTCAACACCCGCCGCGACCTCGAAGCCGCCCTCGACGCCTGCGACGATGCCGCCCTCGCCACCCGCGCCATCCGGCACGAGACCCTCGGCCGCATGACGTTGGAGGAGATCTTTGTCAAGATGGCCCAACACGAAGACGAACACCGCCTTGAGATCGCGAAGCTCGTCAAGCAGGCGCCGCCTTCGGCGCGCGTAACCATCCCCCTGGCGCGGCGTTCATGAGGATAGGGTTGCTATGAGCGCCGTGGACGAGGTCAAGCAGCGCATCGACATTGTCGATCTCGTGTCGCAGCACGTGACCCTGAAGCGGGCCGGCCGCAACTACGTCGCGCTCTGCCCCTTCCATACGGAGAAAACCCCGTCGTTCCACCTAGACCCCGCCCGCCAGAGCTGGCACTGCTTCGGCGCCTGCTCCACCGGAGGCGACATCTTCGGCTTCATCATGAAGAAGGACGGCATCGAGTTCCGCGACGCCCTTCGCCTCCTCGCCGAGCAGGCCGGTGTTACGCTCGAGACCCGGCGCGAAAGCCAGGAGGATGCCCGCCGCGCCCGCCTCTTCGAGGTGAACGAGGCCGCTGCCGCCTACTTTCACGCGATGCTGCTCGCCAGCGATGGCCCTTACACGGCGAAGGCCGAAGTCGCCCGCGACTACCTCACGGAGCGCGGGATGGCGCCCGCCTCTGTCGAGAAGTTCCACATCGGTTACGCCCCCAATAGCTGGGACGCCCTCGTCAACCATCTCGACACGCGCGGCATCACCGCGGCGGAGGCCGTGGCCGCGGGCCTCGCCATCGAGGGCGACCGCGGCGCCTACGACCGCTTCCGCCACCGCCTCATGTTCCCCATCCGCGACGAGCGCGGCCGCGTCGCCGGCTTCGGCGGCCGCCTCCTGCCCGGCGAGGCGCTCGGCTCCGGCGAGAACCAGCCCAAGTACGTCAACACCTCCCAGTCGCAGATCTTCGACAAGGGCGCCATCCTCTATGCGCTCGACCTGGCGAAGGACGCCATCCGTACCGAGAACAAGGCCGTCATCGTCGAGGGCTACATGGACGTCATCGCCGCGCACGAGCACGGATATGCCAACGTCATCGCCTCCATGGGCACCGCCCTCACCGAACGCCAGGTCACGCTGCTCAAGCGCAACGCCCCCACCATCGTCCTCGCCCTCGATGCCGACAACGCCGGCAGCGAGGCGACCATCCGCAGCGCCTACGAGATCGTGAACAGCAGCCTGCGCCGAAAGCCCGTGCCCAATGCGCGCGGCATCGTCCGCCAGGTCGAGTCCATCGACATCGACCTGCGCGTGCTCTCCCTGCCGGAAGGCCGCGATCCCGATGACGTCGTGCGGTCCGAGCCCGAGCTCTGGCCCGTGCTTGTCGAGAACGCGAAGCCGGTCCTCGACCACCTCTTCGATGTTGCCGCCGCGCGGCACAATCTCGCCGAACCGCGCGAGCGCTCCGCCATGGTCGCCGAGCTCGCGCCCTTCATCGCGCTTACCGCCGACCGTGTGCTGCAATCACACTACCTTCAGCGTCTCTCGCGCATGGCAAAGGTCGATGAAGCGACGCTTCGCCTCGAGCTGCGCCAGCCCGTCCGGGCGCGCTCACCGCAGAATCGGCCCGGGGAGAGCGTGCCAGAAGATCTTCGCCGTCAAGCTCCAGCATCGCGCGTGCGTGATAGCCGTGAAGAGTTTTGTGTCGCCTTGCTTTTCCAGTATCCTGAGCTACGCGCCGAGGCGAGCGGTCTCGACCCCGAACTATTCAGTCACAGCGAGAACCGCGCACTGTTCGAATCCTGGGTCGGTAGGGCGGATGACGGGGAGTCGTTTGAGCGATCGCTCTCGCCGGATCTGCGGCCACAGTACGAGCGCATCCTCTCCATCGACCTTCCCGCGTACGACGACGAAACCGTAGTACGCGCCCTCCGCACGACGATCTGGGGCATCGAGCAGCACCGCCTTCGCGAGGCGAAGCGCACGCGGGCAGCAGTCCTCGCGGACATCGCGACGGCCGGCGGTGCGCAGATCGCCGAGCGCGCGCGTGCGGTGCTCGAGGGGCGCATCCCCGAGGGCGCCGAGCTGGCTGAAGATGAGGCTGACCCCGCCGCGGCCTTCGTCGAAGACATGGAAGCAGGGTTCAGGCTCCACCAGCGCGAGCTGGATCAGCACCGGCCACGCACGGCGAGGTAAGCATGAACGACACGCGCCGGGCACCCACCCCCACCGCCCTCGACGAAGAGGCCGCGGAGCCGCGTGACGAGACGCTTCTCGAAGCACCCGACGACACCTTTGGCGAGGTCTACGCCCGGCTCGCTGATTCCGTGACCGTGGCCGGCGCCAACCCTCCCGGCACCCTCTCGCCGGAGCTCTGGACAGAGACGCCCGACGAAGAGGAACTCGAGGAGGAAGACCTCGAGAAAGACGCTGCCGCCCTCGAGATTCAGGAAGGCGTCGACGATCCAGTCCGCATGTACCTGCGCGAGATCGGCAAGGTATACCTCCTCTCCGGCGCCGACGAGAAAAAGCTCGCCCGGAGAATGGAGGAGGCGAAGCATCTCGACAGCATCCAGAAGCAGTGGATGGAGGAGCACGGCCGCTCGCCCAGCGGCTACGAGATGCTCTTCACCCTCATCCAGCAGTACACCGACGCCCAGAAGTGCGCGCGCTTCATCAGCAAAGAGATCGGCATCAAGGCCTCCCTCATCTCCGACGTCATCCAGAACGAGCAGTGGCGCACGACCGTCGACGCCGAGATGGATTTTGTCCTGGCCGATCGCCTCGCGCAGCATATGCGGTTCGCCCAGGAAGAGGCCCAGGCCGCGATCGTCCGCCTCTCGATCATCACCCACATCCTGCGCGCCGAGCATATTCAGGCGGTCGCCAAGGAGTTCGGCGCGAAGAACATCGTCCCGCCGCCCTGGGACCGCATCAATGGCCACGGCCCCGACGAGCAGCTCCTGCGCGACTACTTCGCCATGTTGAAGCGCGACGGCTTCCAGTCCGAAAAGCAGCTCACCGAAGCCAACCTCCGCCTCGTCGTCAGCGTCGCCAAGAAGTACATCGGGCGCGGCATGTCCCTCCTCGATCTCATCCAGGAGGGCAACATCGGCCTCATCCGCGCCGTCGAGAAATTCGACTACCGCAAAGGCTTCAAGTTCAGCACCTACGCCACCTGGTGGATCCGCCAGGCCATCACGCGCGCCATCGCCGACCAGGCGCGCACCATCCGCATCCCCGTCCACATGGTCGAGACCATCAACAAGCTCGTCCG
>DATECV010000233.1:0-3040 GCA_035286725.1 Dehalococcoidia bacterium
GGAGATGATCACGCGGCTCATCACGCGAAAGTTGGCCTAACGCCGCTGACCTGTTTGATCTTTGGGCTACCGAGCGGGGTCCGGAGTCGTGGCGTGGTCGTGCATGCCGCGGGCGATCGGCGAGCCAATCGCGGCAATGGCGTAAAGAGTGACGTACGAAGCGGCGAGAAACGCCCCGAATCCCACGGTCATGGCGAAGGCTTCGCTCCGCATGAGCGGGTCGGTCGCCACGCGTGTCAGGTCGGCAACGAGCGTGCCGGGTGCGACGATGGCGTCCCAGCTGTTCCAGCGCAACACCCGGCCAACGTAGATCCCGAATCCGCACAACGGCATCGCCGCGAGCATGACGATCCACGAGGCGGTGGCGCCGGCCTGCTTCGCCAACACGCCGTGCATCAGGTAGAGCGAGAACAGGCCCAGCAGCATGCCGGTCGCGACGAAGGCGCCGAGCATCAAACCGTCGTACCAGCCCGCAATCAGCGGTGAGTCCTGGTAGTGCTGGAGGTCGGTGAGGACGTACGGGGCGTTCGGCAGGAAGAGGAGCCACAAAGCGCCGGACGCGACGGCGAGCGTTCTGCGCAGGGGCGTCGTTGTTTCAGATAGCTGATGGCACAGGATTGCGAAGAGTAGCGGGAGCCAGGCGAGTGCGAGGTTGCCGGGCACGAAGAAGTACGTCCACTCGCCGCTGTTCCGCACGCGGGCGGCGAACATCATGACGCAGAGGGCGTACATGAGGGCAAGCGCGACTGTCACGAAGGCAAGGACGCTGCGGTTCATCGGGCGCGGGTGCAACAGTTCCGTCATGCGGGCACTGTAGCCCGTGAGGCGTAGCGCCGAGGGGTTCAAATGCACCATTTCTTATGCACGCGAAGGGTTGTCGATCAGGCGAGGGTCTTCCGGACGACGACGTAGCGGCTGGTGGCGGCGCCGGTCTCCTCGAAGCCCGCATCCAGGTACATCGACAGCTTGCCGTGATACGAGCCGGCAGCGCTGCTTGCCTGCTTCGGCGGATAGCCATACATCATCGTGAAGCCGCGCTCCCGAAACATGTCGCACGCGCCGTCGAGCAGCTTCCGTGCGAGTCCCTGCCCCCGATAATGCGGCGCAATGACAAAACAGACGACCGCGGCCGACGTGGCGGGATCGTCGGCGGCGAACTCCGGGTACTGGTCGAGGAGCGGGAGGGCGATGCGCGGGCTGGCGTTGCACCACCCCGCGACGCGTCCCGCGGAGTACGCCATCACCCCGCTCGCTTCGCCGCGGTCGATCATCTCCGCTCGCTCGGCGCGGTTTTGCGCAGCGGGACGCTCGTCGAAGATCTCTCCCGGCGTGGGCTGCAGGTGGTACGAGAGGCAGTAGCACGACGCCCACACCGGATTGTCCGGGAAGGCCCCGTCGAAGAACTGCAGGTAGTCTTCGCGGGTCGCCGGCGCGAGAGGCCGGATCTCCACCGGCTCCGCCAGCTCGGCGCGCCTGCCGTCCCAACCACCCGTTCGCAGAATCGCGGCTTTCACGTCCGCGCGCTTGGCGTCGCTGACCTTCACGTCCGGATGCGCCGAACCCGTATGCGACCAGAACGCGTCGTTCAGGGCCTCGGCGTCGGCGCCGTCCAACTGCTTCCCGCATAAACAGGTCACAAATGGCATCGGTCAGGATCCACCGCCGCCGGCCTGGGCCGGCGCGGCGGCCGGTGCGGCGGCGGCCGGTGCAGGAGCCGACGCGCGGTGGGGCGGCAGCCCCGCGAGCTCGCGCATGGCGTTCTCGAGCATGGCTGTCGCTTCGGACACGGACGTGACGCCGTCGAGCGAGACGGGTTTGCCGATGCGGGCGAAGACGGGGCCGGGGCGGGGGTCGCGCTGGCCCTTGGGCATGACCTCGCGCAGGCCTTCGATGTAGATCGGGATCACTTGCACCTTGCCCTGCATCGCCATGATGGCGGGGCCGGCTTTGAAGCGCTGGATCTGGCCGGTCTTCGAGCGGCCGCCCTCGGGGTAGATGATGATCGACCAGCCGCGGCGCAGCAGCGACATGGGGTAGTCGAGCTGCTTGATGCCGCCCCCGCGGTGCACCGGGAAGGTGCTGTGGAAGAGCGAATAGAACCAGTGGCGCTTGCGGCGGTAGGCGTAGAACTTGTCGGCGGCCGCAGCCAGCAGCACCTTGCCACGGATGCGTTCCGGGAGCGCAGAGAGCACGACGGGCGAGTCGAAGTGGGAGCTGTGGTTGGCGATGACGATCGCGGCGCCCTTGTGGCCTTTGAGGTTCTCGCGGCCCTCGATCGTGAGCGGCTTGCAGTACTTGCTGACGTGTCGGTCGGTGACCCAGTGGCGGCCGATGCGGCGCGCGGCCCGGGCCCAGAACGAGGTCTGCCACTGGTGGGGTTCGGTGCGGTAGGGCTCGAGCTTCAGGAGCTGCTGAAAGCGGTCCATCTTGATCGCCGGGAAGGTGGTGAGCCGCACCGTGCCCAGGCCGCTGATCTCGGCGCCGATGCCCTGGACCGCCGCGTTGTCGGGGGCGTCGATGACGGTCACGAAGTCGTACTGGCCGATGGTGGCGTATTGCTGGAGGACCTTCGCGCCGAGCTTTTCGGCCTGGCGGGTGACGATGCGCAGCCGGTCGGGATCGGCGTGCAGGTTCTTGCGTCCCTGTGGTGTCAGCGTGGTGAAGACAACGAAGGTGCCCATGATTTCGCCCCTGGCTGAGGTCACGGGGACGAAGCTAAAGCTCCGTCCCTACATCCTGTCGTTGCTACTTCCGTTTCAGCATCTGCGTGAATGCGTCGACCGGCAGCGCGGGCAGGGTCGTGAGGACGACGGTGCCACGCGAGCCCAGCTCCACGCTGATGCGGGCGACGGTCTCGTTGTCGGGGGCCTCGAGGATGTTGATGAAGTCGTAGCCGCCCAGGACGGCGTACTGCTGCGTGACGCGCGCGCCCATGGCCTCGATCTCCCGGTTGACCTCCTGGAGACGCTCGGGGCGTTCCTTCAGCGTCTTGCGGCCTTCGTCGGTGAGGGTGCTCAGCATGATGTAGGTGGCCATGTCC
>DATECV010000234.1:0-12652 GCA_035286725.1 Dehalococcoidia bacterium
ACGCCGCAGCGCGGCCATGTCACGCCACAACCCCGTATCGCGCGCGAGTGCGCTGTTCCTCACGCGTCCTCCCTTATCGCGAGTGTATGACCGTGCCGGACAGGTGGTCAAATGGCGGGCACAGCCGAGTGAGTTGTGGCACGCCGGTCTCCCCTGCCTCAGGGACCTCGGCTGTGCCTGCCCCGGTCAGGACGGATGTATCACGAACGCGATCCGCCCCTAAAGTCAGGAAGTCGGTGGTTCGTCGTCCTTGTCCCGCATCACGCTCACGCGCCCACGCCGCCGCTCCAGCTCCCGCCGCACCATTCGCTCTTCCGCGTCCTTCCCCCAGAAGTTCGGGCCGAGGAACGTCGTGAAGAACTCCAGCGCGATGAACGCACCCCAGATCACCGCCACCCACTGCACCCACCAGCCGCCCCCCGTGATCCCGTCCAGCAGCGCCAGCCCGCCGACCACGAACACGAACAGGGCCACGTTCCGGTAGAAGTTCAGCCTGCGGCGCACCCGCCGCCGGATGCGGCGGTACTCCGCGTCTCCGTCGGAGTCCATCGCATCCCAGTCCCGGCGAAGACCGGAGCCGATGCGCACCCCACCCCATGGGCCGCTGATGTCGATGCCATCGAAGTCGTCACGGTCGTCTGCCATGGCGCACCTCCCGGCGACAGCATAGCGCCGGGACCTTGTTCCCAGATCTGGATAAGGTCTGCGATTTCCGCAGCCTGCCTAGGGACAGGTACCCGCGATCGTGATGAACTCCGCTGCCAGCAACTGGTCGCCGGCATTGACCCCGCCGTCCTTGTTGAGGTCCATGTTCACCAGCCGCAGTGTCTGGTCCCCGATGCGGCCGATCTCGATGGCGATCAACAACTGGTCCGCCGAGTTCACCACCCGGTCGTTATTCAGCGAGGCCACTTCACAGCCGTCCCTCGCCAGGCCCGTGGTGGGGGACCCATCCTGATCCTCATCCGTGTCCTGGTCGTTCGGATTGCTGTTGTAGCCGCAGAACTCGATGTAGTCCCGGATGCGGTCGCCGTCCGTGTCGGTCGTCTGCGTGACACCCAGGAACGCCGCGCACTGAAGGGCCGTCGGCTTGCTCAGGCTGTCCGCCGGGTTCGTGCCCAGTGCGCACTCCGCGCCGTCCAGCACGCGGTCGCCGTCGCTGTCGCGTTCAGTCGGCGAAAGCGGGCCCGAGCCATTGCACCCCGCCGGCTCGTCCACGTCCGGAATCCCGTCGTTGTCGTCGTCCGCATCGCAGGCGTCCCCCGTCTGGTCCGAGTTGATCCAGCTGTGGTCGTCCTGGAGCGAGGGCGGCGTTTGATCCAGGAAGTTGCGGTCGCTCCATTCCTGCAGCGGGTTGAAGACCGAAACGCAATTGTCCGCGCTGTCCACGACGCCGTCGCAGTCCAGGTCGCCGGTACACGGCGTCGCCGTCGGCGTGCTCGTCGGCGTCGATGTATCGGTAGGCGTCGGCACCGCTGTGTCCGTCGGCGTTGGCGTCGGGGTGGCGGTCGGCGTCGGCACCGCTGTGTTCGTCGGGGTCGGCGTCGGCGTGTTGGTCGGCAGTCCTGGCGTGGTGGTCGGCGTCGGTGTCGGCGTGTTGGTCGACGTGCTCGTCGCCGTCGGTGTCGGCGTTCTCGTCGGCGTGTTCGTCGCCGTTGCCGTTGGCGTCCTCGTCGGCGTATTCGTCGCCGTCGGCGTGTTCGTGGGCGTCGGCGTCGGATCGTTGAACGTCACCGTGTACGTCCCCGCCGTGTTCGCCATGATTGTGTGCTGTTGCGCGCCGCCATCCGACCAGCTCGTGTAGTACACGGGGCTCCCGCCGCCCGGACTCTGCGGCGACGATGCGAAGACGACGTGGCTCGACTTCCTGGGCACCGTCCGCGTGAACGGCACCGTTTGGCTCGTGCTGTCAACCGCGATCTGGATCCCGGCCTTGTTCGACGTGAACGTGATATCCACCGTGTTCGCGGTGATCGTCACCTTCTCCGTATCCGTCAGCCCGCCGCTGTCCGTCGCCGTCAGGAAGATGTCGTAGTACACGGTGTCGCCGTGATCGTCCGCCGTAAAGCTCCCGCTCGTTCCCGTCGTCGTGAAGTGCGGGTGGTTGTGACAGTCCGTGTACGTCGCGTCTGAGCAATGTACCAGCACCACGCTCCACCCAAGGCCGCTGCCCGGGATGGCGCCGTCCTGCGTGTCGGTCGCGCTGCCGCCGAGCGTGATCGTGTCGCCGATGTCGTAGTGCGATTCGTCCACCGGCGACGACAGTGTCGCCACCGGCGGCGTGTTCCCGACCTGGATGATCAACTCCGCCGAATCCGTTAAGAAGTACGGGTCCGTCACGGTCAGCGTCGCCGTCTTGTTGCCGTTCGTCGTGTAGGTGTGCGACGGGTTCGCCAGCGTCGAGTCCGTGCCGTCGCCGAAATCCCAGAAGTACGTGATGGGCTGCCCCGACCCGTGCAGCAGCACCGAGACGCCGTCATCCCACCAGTTCGCCGTGACCACGTCCAGGTTGACGTCGCCGTTCAGCAGCCCCGCCGCCACGGCGAAAGGCCCCTGCCCCGTTGCGTAGTCCGTCTTCGCCTGGAACGTGCCGTTCCCGTTCCCCAGCAGGAGGCTGATCGAGTCGCCGCCCGGGTTGATCAGGTTCGGATAGTTTCCGTTGATGTTCGCGGTCAGGATGTCCAGCTCCGTATCGCCGTTCATGTCGGCGATCGTGACGCCCTTGGGCGTATTGCCCGTCGTATAGTTCACGGCCGCCTGGAAGCTGCCGTTCCCGTTCCCCAGCAGCACACTCGCGTTGTTGCTGCTGTTGTTCGCCGACACCAGGTCCAGATCGCCGTCCCCGTCCAGGTCGGCGGAGCGCAGCGAGTGCGGCCCGGAGCCCGCACCGTAGTTCACGGCCGCCTGGAACGTGCCGTTCCCGTTCCCCAGCAGCACGCTGATGTTCGCCGAACCGTTGTTCGCCGTCGCCAGGTCCAGGTTGGCGTCGGCGTTGAACAGGCCGGCCACGATCGAGTGCGGCGCCGTGCCCACCCCGAAGCTGCTCATCGCCTGGAACGTCCCGTCGCCGTTCCCCAGCAGGATGCCCGCGAGCGACGCGCCCCAGCCCGCGCACGCGATGTCGAGGTTGGCGTCTGCGTTCAACAGCGCCAGCGTCGATTCGTGGGCACCCGAACACGCCGCATAGTCAGTCTTCGCCTGGAAGCTGCCGTCCCCGTTGCCCCGCAGCACGCTGACGTTGTTGCTCCCCTGGTTCGACGTCACGGCGTCCAGCTCGCCGTCGCCGTTCAGGTCGCCCAGCACCACCGACTTGGGCTCCACGCCCGTCGCATAGCTCACGGCCGCCTGGAACGTCCCGTCGCCGTTGCCCAGCAGCACGCTCATCGTGTTCGCGCCCGCGTTTGCCGTCACCACGTCGTTCTTGTTGTCCCCGTTCAGGTCGACAATCAGCGCGCTGTGCGCCTGGTCGCCCGCGCCGAACGCCGTCGGCGCGCCCAGGTTGGTGCTCGCGTCCAGATCGGACGATCCCGCGCTGCTGAAGTCGACCAGCAGCGGCGCCAGCCCCGCCATCGGCGACGCGCTCGCGACCGCTACCGGCGGCAGGTTCCCTCCCACGTACTGGATGTGCCGCAACTCGCCCGTGTTGATCGACAGGTAGTACACGTCCCCGTCCGCCGGGTTGATCTCCAGCTGCACGGGCCCGTCGGCCGTGTTGGTGAACGTGCTCAGGCTCCCCGGCACCAGGTTGTTCGATGCGTCGACCTTCAGCGTGCTGATCTCGTCCCGCGCGTAGTCGCCGAAGAAATACGTGTTCTGGTACGCCGGGCTGTAGCTGTTCGTCCCCGTGAACGCCCCGCCCACCGCCGCCGCTCCCGGCGGGTGCGCGTACGTGTACAGCCCGAACGTCACGCTCCCCGGCGCCAGCGCCTGGCAGATCGCATAGGCCGCGTAGCCGGTCTGTACCTCTTCCCCCTCGTAGCACGGCCAGCCCAGGTTGTCGCCCGGGTTGATCACGTTCTGCTCTTCGTACAGGTCCCAGCCGACCTCGCCGGAGAACATCACGTTCGTGCCCGGCTTGAACGTGAACCGGAACGCGTTCCGCACGCCGTACGCCCAGATCTTCGAACAGGTCGAGGTCAGGCTCGTACACCCTCCCTCGTTGTAGAACGGGTTGTCCGTCAACCCCTGGCCGTTCGCCGGGTTCACCCGCAGGATTTTCCCCGCCAGCCGCGCGACCGTCCCGTTGGTCCCGCTCGCATCGCAATCCAGGCCCGCGGCGCCGATGCACTGCGCGCGCAGCGCCCGCACGTCCACGGTCACGTAGCTGGCGCCGTCGCCCGTGGCCACGTACAGCATCCCGTCCGCACCGAACCGCAGGTTCCCGATCGTGTGACTGTCGAAGTCCGACGGGATGCAGTCCGCCGTCAGCGGCCAGTTCTCGCACGAGGGTTTCGCTACTGTCCCCGGTTGTGTCCCCAGCAGCACCAGCTTCGATGCCCCGCTCGCCACGTCGCCGCTCGGCGTGCTCGCGTTCACGCGGATCACCTGCGCCGTCTTTAGCCCGGTGAGGTCCGACGGATTGTTGTCGTATGTGAACGCCAGGTAGACGAACCCGTTCGCCGCGAAGTTCGGATCCAGCGCGATGCCCAGCAGCCCGCGGTCCTGGTAGTCGTTGACCGGCGCCACCGTGTAGTACGGCGTCCCCAGCACGTCGCCGTTCTTGAAGAGCATCACCCGGCCATCTTTCAGCGTGATGAAGATCCGCCCGTCCGGCGCGAACGCGAACGCGGTCGGCACAAACAGGCCAGACACGACCGCCTCGGTCACGAAGCCGCCCAGGTCGGGCCGGAACGCGTACGTGAAGTACATCTCCGCCCCGCCGTCGTTCTCGTAATACTCCACCACAACCGTGTGCGGCCCGGACGTCAGCTGCATGTTCGCCGTGTGTTCAACGCCGGGTTGGTCGATCCAGTAGTCCAGGATCAACTGGCCGTCCACGTAGACGCGCGCACCGTCATCGCTCCTCGTCGTGAACTCGTACACGCCTTCGTTGAAGTTCATGGTCTGCGTCCAGCGCGCGCTGAACGTGTCCGGGTCGATGGCCGGATCCGGCGAGCCATCTCCCCAGTAGAACGCCGGGTCCGGCTCCTTCGTCCGCGTGAACACGGGCGATCCCGTCAGGTTCTTGTTGTTGTAATACTGCCCCGTCCACCCCGCGGGCAGCGTCGCCACGTCCTCGATCCGCAGGTACGCAGTCGCCGCGTTCGTGGCGTCGTAGAACTCGACTTTGATCTTGTGCGGGCCGGCCGGCAGCGTCACATCGACGTACCACGGCGTCGGCGCCTGGTTGAACCACGCGTTCAGCTCCAGCACGTCTCCGCCGTTGTTGCCCTGGTCGATGTAGATCCGCATCCCGTCGTCCGTGATCGCCGAGAAGCGGTACGTCCCCGCGGCCCACGTATCCACTCGCGTCCACCGCACGCTGAAGCCATCAACGGGGACACCCGGCTGTGGAGAGCCTGGCCAGTAGAAGTCCAGCGTGGGTGTGGAGCTGGGAAGCGTGTCGGCCGGCTCCGTCACGGTCGCGTCCGCGGTGCCGGTCAACGTCGTGTTGTCGAAGTACTCGCCGGTCCACGCTCCGTTCGCCGCCTCAGCCGACGGAATCGCGCTTTGCGGCGAAGCGTAGAGCAGCGCCGCCAGGACGGCGGGCAGGAGGAGCAAGAGCGGGCGGGTGAGCGTTCGCATGAGCCAGATCTAGTCCAGAAGGGGACAACGCGCTCCTCGGCGGAAGCGCCAACGGCCCTCTCTCAGCTAACAACGGGCCGTCAAGCTGCGTGTTGCGGCTGCTCCCGAGGCCGGCACGCAAACTCAGACACCCGAACGCGGCCGCTGGCGGGGGGAAGTGCGGCGGTGCGCACCCGATTCTAACGCAATCGGCTGCTCTGCGGGTGCAAACCCGTGTCTAGTTGATGACGTCGGGCACGATGGCCCTGCGACCCAATCTGGTAGCGCTTGACGTAGGCCTTGGGTACAATCGCGCCGCCCCGCGCGGGCCGCTTTCAGTTCCGCGCCGGTCGGCAGTCAGGGAGGTTCCGTGGCCGAATTCGTGCGCGTCGCCAGGCTCTCCGATATCCCGCCCGGCACCGTCAAGGGCGTCAAGGCAAAGGGCAAGGAGATCCTCGTCGCCAACATCGACGGCGAGGCCTACGCCGTCGGCGACCGCTGCACCCACCTTCGGGGCCACCTGCACAACGGCAAGCTCGAGGGAACCGTCATCGAGTGTGCCCTCCACGGCGCGAAGTTCGACGTCGCCGACGGCGGCGTCTGCGGCTGGGTCACCCACCCCGCCTGGTACAGGACCCTCATGGACGCCACCTTTCCCGGCTTCCTGAAGCGCGGCCTCCCCAGCTACCCCACAAGAGTCGAAGGCGACGACGTCTACATCGAAGTCTAGGAATCACTCACTCGCGACCGCTGCCCGGTGTCTCCGCGCATGGGCTAAACTCGAACGTCTCTGCGATATGCGCAGCGCGGAGGCCGTTGCCGGCCGATGTGGGCACAGCGCAGAATAGCCCCCGGAGGGCGCGCCCACACGCCGCGCCTGCCTCAATGGAAGACATTGCCTTCCGCATCTTGATGAACGTCGTCGTCGGCGGGTGCCTGGGACGAGCAGCCGTCGCCAGCGCCCTCGGCCTCCGCACATTCGCGAGACGGCGGCGATTCGTCACATTGCGGATGGGCTGGGTCGAACGCATCGTCACCCCCGAGCCGCTCCTGTTGGGCGCTGTCACATTGTGGATCACTCTCCGGGAGGTCGAGTGGGAAGGTGCTTCGCGGGGTGAACTCATCGCCCCGGCCGTCGGTGCGGCGTTCGTTTTCGCTGGGTTGGTTCTCGTCCTCTGGGCGTGGATTTCCTGGCGTGGCCTCTTCTTTGGCCACGGCCTGGTTTCCGGCCAGCAACTGGTCACGAGGGGCGCGTACGGTTTCGTGCGGCATCCGGCGTACGCCTGCGCGATCTTGATGTGGCTCGGGCTGGGGCTGGGAAGTCTGAATGCCATCGTGTTGGTACTCGCCGTAGCATATGTGTTCCCGGCGTACGTGCTGTACCTGCGCTCCGAAGAGGAGATGATGGTCGAGGCGTTCGGCGACGAGTACACGCATTACCGGGAAGCGGTGCCAGCGATCGTGCCGCGGCTGCGCGCTCGCAGAACCGCGCGGCCAGGCAGGTAAGGCCGCGGACGTCAGCCAGTGACGCATGTTCGGCCTAGCCTGGCCCCTGTCCACTGTCCCCTGTCCCCTGTCCCCTAACCCGCGGCAACCCGCGGCGAAACCGCAGCTTCACCAGCCGGCTCCCCATCTTGATGACGTCCTGCGGGAACTTCACGCGGGAGTCCGGGTCCTCCACCCACCGCACCGGCACTTCCTTCAGCTTCCATCCGCCCTTCTCGGCGATGATCAGCATCTCGGTGTCCCAGAACCACTCCCCGTCCCGCACGTGCGGCAGGATCGCCCGCGCCGCCTCGCGCGTCATCGCCTTGAACCCGCACTGATAGTCAGAGGCCTTCGTCCAGAACAGCAGCTTGATAATGGTGATGAATCCGCGCGAGTTGATCTCCCGCTTCCACGACCGCTCGATGTCGCTCCCCTTCGACACGCGCGACCCGTACGCGATGTCGTACCCCTCCTCCAGCACCCCGGCCAGCAGCGGCGTCACCATGTCCATGTCCGTCGAGAGGTCGACGTCCATGTAGCACATCGCGTCCGCCTCGGTCTCCCCCCACGCCGTCGTCAGCGCCCGCCCGCGCCCCTTCCGGTCCAGGTGGATGTACCTCACGTAGTCCGGGTCCTGCGCCGCCAGTTCCTCCGCCACCGCCAGCGTCCCGTCCGTCGACGCGTTGTCCGCCACCACCACCCGCCACTTGTACTGCGAGAGATGCTCCGCGCACCACGCCCGCAGCTTCTGCACGCTCTCCGCCAGCACCCGCTCTTCGTTGTAACAGGGGATCACCAGGTCGACAGATTTCATCGCCCGCAGGGTACCGATGGCTGACACCTGGGGAATAGGGGAATCCTATGTCGCGACCGGTTCTTCCCGCGACACCACCTTCCGCCCCTCCTCCACCGCCACCACCACCCCGTCGCGGTAGATCACCGCGTTCGTGTGTACCGACGCCACCCGCGGCCCCGGCGTGATGATCCCCGCCAGGTTCAGCGGGTCCGCCGCGTTCACCCTCACCGTCTCGCCCGTCCGCTCCTCCCGCCGCACACGTCGCAGCCCGTCTACGGCCTCCGGCAGCGCGTACTGTTCCCCCACGAACCCGCTCACGAACCGCCCGCCCCGCACGTCCCCCCGCATCTCCATCCGCCGCAGCGCCCGGATCACGTCCCGCCACGCCACCGCGAAGTTCTCCCGCGCCACCACGTCGCGGAACACCACCCCGTACCGCGCCAGCAGTTGCCGCGCCACCCGCTCCGCCAGCTCGTCCGCGGCCGATGGCTCCGGCTGATACCGGTGTACGATCGACCACCGCCCCTGCGGCTGCGACGCCCGCGACAGCCTCCCTCCCCCGTATCGGCTGTGTCGGCGAGCCGCTCGCGCGCGAGACGACCCGGCTGGGACCACGCGGTGGCGCGACGGCGCCATTATTTGGCGCAGCGACGAGAACCCGTCCCCCGTCACCAGTCCGCGCGCCACCAGATCCCACAGCGCCTCTTCCAACTGCACCGGAAGCTGCCTGCTCGCCGCCGCCAGGTCGTCGAAGAACAGCGCCCCGTGCTGCCGCAGCGCGTCCAGCGTCGCCGCCGCCGCACCCGTCGCCGGGTCCTGCGGCTCCTCGACGCCGCGCACCGATTCCAGCAGCCACCCCAGGTCCCGCCGCATCGCCAGCGTGATCGGTGTCGCCCGCTGCGGCGAGGACGCGCGTCCGGCCCCGTTCGTCTTCTTCAGCGAGAGCCGCGCCCACGCCACCTCGCCCGCCAGCGCCATCTCGTCCAGCCAGCGCGGGTCGTAGTTCAGCACCCGCGACGGAAGCACGTCGCGCTCCCACGCCACCGCCGAGATCTCGAACCCCTGCAACTGCGCGATCGCGTCCAGCACGCCCCGCTTCCCCTCCTGCCGTCGCCCGCCCGCCACGTGCTGCCGTGCGAACAGGTAGCGCATGTAGTCCTGCGCGCCCACCGGCTCGATCTCGCTCCGCAGCCGGTCCAGCGTCAGCCGGTGGATCCGCGCCAGCAGCCGCCGGTCACACCACTCGAGCGCCGCCAGGTCCGCCGAAGGCTCGCCCTGGCGAGGAGTGAACAGCCCCCGCAGCACGACGCCTTCGCCCTCCAGCCACGCCAGCGCCGACGTCACCTCGCCCTCGCCCAGCGACAGCATCGCCGCGACCTGCGCAGCCGTCGCCGGCCCCAGATACTCCATGTGCCCGCGCACCGCCGCCAACACCGCCTCCTCGCGAGCCGGTGCAGCACCATCAAGATGCGCGGGCAGCGTGATCCGCGGCGCGATCTCCGCCCCCGGATACAACACCTCGATCGCCCGCAGGTGCTCCGCCGCAAACCACAGCTCTCCCGCCGCCGTCCCAACCATCCCACCACGCCCGGCAGCGGTAAGCTCGTCATGTAGGGGCGCAGCCTGCTGCGCCCACTCCGCACCAATACTCCCACCATCTCCGCTAGCGGCGAGCTCATCGTGTAGGGGCGCTCGAAGAGTCGCCGCGGAGACAGCCTGCTGCGCCCACTCGGCACCAATACTCCCACCATCTCCACTAGCGGCGAGCTCGCCGTGTAGGGGCGCTCGAAGAGTCGCCGCGGAGACAGCCTGCTGCGCCCACTCGGTCGTGGCCGGCACCGCCATCAACAACAACAGCAGATCGTGCAGCTCGTCCGCGTCGCGCGGCGCCGGCCGCGCCTCGTCCCTCACCCGCTCGATCGCCGCCAAGTCCAGCACGCCGAGGTCTCGCTGGCTCTCCGGCAACGTCCGCCGCAGCGACACCGCGCGCGTCCGCCGTTCCTCCAGCGGCGCGTTGTCCAGGAACGTGAACGGGCTCCCGTTCAGCAGCTCGTGCGCGAACGGCGAAGGCTCCGTCGTGTCCCGCGCGTGCAGCCGGATCTCGCCGGCTTCGATGCGCTCCAGCACGCCGTGCAGCCGGTCGATGTCCATCGCCTCGTACAGGCAGTCCACCACCGTCTGCTTGATCAGCGGGTGGTCCGGCAGCTCCAGCGGCCCGCTCACGTTCTCCTGGCACCCCACCTGCAACGGGAACACCGCCGCCAGCAGGTCGTCCGCCCGCATCCGCTGGATCGGCGGCGGCACCTGCTTCCCGCCATTGCTCCGCAGCACCTGCAGTGCCCGCGTCGAGTTCCACCGCCACCGCGTCCCCCACATCGGCGCGTACAGGATCGCCTGCTCCAGCGACGGCCGCAGGTTGTCCGCCCGCACGAACTGAAACGCGTCCTCCAGCGGAAAGCTGTGCTGCGGGCCCATCGAGAGCACCACCGCGTTGTCATCCGCCGCCGCCTGCAGCTCGAAGTCGAACCGCACGCAGAACCGCTTCCGCAGCGCCAGCCCGAACGCGCGGTTCACCCGCGAGCCGAACGGCGCATGCACTACCAGCTGCATCCCGCCCGCGTCGTCGAAAAACCGCTCGAACACAATGTCCGTGTCCGATGGCACCACCCCCAGCGCCTCCACCTCCGCCCCGGCGTACCGCGCGATCTGCTCCGCCCCGCTCTCATCCACCCCACACTCCGCCCGCAACCACTCTCGCGTGCTCCCCCTCTTTTCAGTCTCGCCCGTCTCCGATCCCACCTCCCACGTCTCATTTCTCACTTCTACCCGCGACGCCACCTCTCGCCGAAGGTCAGACACCTCCCCCGAAAGCTCCCACGTCCGTCCCGGCGCCTCCCCCAGCCAGAACGGCACGCTCGGCGGCCGCCCCTGCGCGTCCTCCACCCGCAGCACCCCCCGCCCCGACTCCACCCGCCGGATCTTCCACGAGTGCGATCCCAGCAGGAACACGTCCCCCGCCATCGACTCGATCGCCCAGTCTTCGTTCACCGTCCCGATGAACGTCTCGTCGGGGTCCAGCACCACCCGATAGTCCGCCAGCTCCGGGATCGCCCCACCCGCCGTCAGCGCCGTGATCCGCGCCGCCCGTCGCCCCTTCAGCGTGCGGTTGATCTGGTCGCGATGCAGCAGCGCGCGCCCGCGGCCCACCCGCGGCGCCACGCCCTCGCTCAACATCTCCACGATCTCGTCGTAGTCCCGCCGCTCCAGGCCCGCGTACGGCGTCGCCTGCCGCACCATCTCGAACAGCGCGTCCTCGCCCCACTCCCGGCACGCGCACTCCGCCACCATCTGCTGCGCCAGGATGTCCAGCGGCGCCACCGGCGGCTCCACCGCGTCCAGCACGCCGCGCCGCACGGCGCGGATCAGCGCCGCGCACTCCACCAGTTCGTCGCGCGACGTCGCGAACAGCCGCCCCTTCGACGTCCGCCCCAGCGCGTGGCCCGACCGGCCGATCCGCTGCAGGAACGTCGTGATCGCCCGCGGCGACCCGATCTGACACACCAGGTCCACCGTCCCCACGTCGATCCCCAGCTCCAGCGACGCCGTCGCCACCACGGCACGCATCTCGCCGTCCTTCAGCCGCTGCTCCATCAGCAGCCGCCGCTCTTTTGAAAGGCTCCCGTGGTGCGCCGCGACGTGCTCCTCGCCCAACCGCTGCTGCAGGTTGTGCGCCACGCGCTCCGCCAGCCGCCGCGTGTTCACGAACACCAGCGTCGTCCGGTGCTCGGAGATCAGCGCCGCGATCCGGTCATAGGTGTCCCGCCACTGCTCCGCGCTGGCGACCGCCTGCAACTCCTCCGGCGGCACCTCCACCGCAAGGTCCAGATCCCGCCGGTGCCCCACGTCCACGATTGTGCACGCGACTGGATGCTGGACAGGGTCGGATCCATCCACGATCGTGCAGTCGGCAGGCTTCTCACCTGCCACTTCGCACGTCTCGCGTCCCACCAGGTACCGCGCCGCCAGCTCGATGGGGTGCACCGTCGCCGAAAGCCCAACCCGCACCGGCCGCGCCGAGCCCGCCGCCGCGCACAGCGCGTCCAGCCGCGCCAGCGTCAGCATCAGGTGACTGCCCCGCTTGTCCCGCATCAGCGCGTGCAGTTCATCGACGATGATCGTGCGCACCCCGCTCAGCAGCCGCCGGCTCCGCTCCGCCGTCACCATCAGGTACAGCGACTCCGGCGTCGTGATCAGGATGTGCGGCGCGTTGCGCAGGATCGCCGCCCGCTGCGCCTGCGTCGTGTCCCCCGTCCGCAGCGCCGTCCGGATCTCCGGCGGCTCGATGCCCATCTCTCGCGCCACCTCGCGGATCTCCGCCAGCGGCGCCTCCAGGTTCCGCTGGATGTCGCTCGAAAGCGCCTTCAGCGGCGACACATACACAATCTCGATCCCGCGAACGGATTCCGTGCCCTGTTCCCTGTGCCCTGTTCCCTGTTCCCTCGCGGCCCCTTCCCGGAACAGCGTGGCACAGCCGTCCCCGGCTGTGCGCTCGCCAACCGAGAGGGATGTGCCTTCCCGAAACAACGCATCGATCGTCGAAAGAAACGCCGCCAGCGTCTTCCCCGACCCCGTCGGCGCCGAGAT
>DATECV010000235.1:0-9849 GCA_035286725.1 Dehalococcoidia bacterium
GTGAGGCGTACGCGGGAGCGGATCTTTGGTTTGGTGTTCAGGGTCATGATCGGCCTCCGGCCGATTGGCACAGCCGAGGGCCCTGGGACAGGGGAGACCGGCTGTGCCACATCATTCGTCACAACAGAGTACAGCGTCGGATCCGCCTTCGGCGGATGGCACAGCCGGGGACCCTGGGACAGGGGAGACCGGCTGTGCCACATGTCCCCTACTTCGACGGGGGATGCTCGAACTCGCTGCCGTGGAGGCGGAGCTCGATGCTGCGGGCGTGGGCGGTGAAGCCTTCGGCGCGGGCGATCTTCGCGGCAGCGGGGCCCATCTCGCGCAGGCGGTCGGCGGCGACGGCGACGACGCTGGTGACCTTGATGAAGTCGTGGATGCCCAGCGGGGAGGCGTAGCGGGCGGCGCCGAGCGTCGGCATGACGTGGGAGGGGCCGGCGGTGTAATCCCCGAGCGATTCCGGCGCATCGTCGCCGACGAAGATCCCACCGGCGTTGCGGACGGTCTTCGCGACCTCGGCGGCGTCGCGCACCAGCAGGCACATGTGCTCGGGTGCGTACGCGCTGCCGAGCGCTACCGCCTCCTCGACGCTGTCGACGATGACGGCGCCGCCGCGCGCCTCGAACGACGTGCGGGCGATGCGCTCGCGCGGGAGCAGCTTGAGCTGGCGCTCGACCTCTGCCGCGACGGCGACAGCGACCTTCTCAGATGTTGTCAGCAGGATGGGCGTGGCGAGTTCGTCGTGCTCGGCCTGGGCGAGGAGGTCGGCGGCGGCGGTGAGGGGGTTGGCGGTGTCGTCGGCGATGACGATGGTCTCGCTGGGGCCGTACAGTGCGTCGATGCCGACGGAGCCGAACACCTCGCGCTTGGCGATGGTGACGAAGAGGTTGCCGGGGCCGACGATCTTGTCGACGCGCGGGATGGTCTGCGTGCCGTACGCAAGGGCGGCGATGGCCTCGGCGCCGCCTGCTTTGAAGACGCGGTCGACGCCGGCGATATCGGCGGCGACGAGCTTCAGGGGTGACATCGCGCCGCCGGGGCCGGGCGGGCTGGTCATGATCAGCTCGTCGACGCCGGCGACGCGCGCCGGTATGGCCGTCATCAGCACCGACGACGGGTACACGGCGCCGGGGCTGGTGGGCACGTACATGCCGACGCGCTCGATGGGGCGCACCTGCATGCCGATGCCGTCGTCGCTGAACGAGCGCGAGGAGTGCTCCTTCTGGCGCTCGTGGTAGGCACGGATGTGGCCGGCCGCTTCGCGGAGGGCGGCGACGAGATCGGCGTCGACCGCTGCGTAAGATGCCTCGATTTCAGCGCGAGACACCTCAAACGAGAACACAGCCGATGGCCCTGATGCAGGGGAGACCGGCTGTGCCACACCACTCGCAGGCGGGGGTCCTGATGCAGGGGAGACCGCCTGCGCTCCATTCAGATCTATGCCCGTGAAGGCTTTCGTGTAGCGGGCAACGGCGGGGTCGCCCTCGGCGCGGACGTCGGCGAGGATGCGGCGGACCTGCTGCTCGACCGGGAGGTCCTCGCCGAAGATCTGCGCGTTCTTCTTGCGGATCGCCTCGGGCAGCTCGGTCTCGCCGAGCGGCTTGCGGTGCAGCAGGGTCCGGCGGCCCTCCTCGGCGCCGCGGATGATTCTCACGACAGGTACTCCTTCATCGCGCTCAGCGCGCGGCACTGGGTCTCATACAGGTACTCGCGGACGCGCTCTTCGCCGACGTGGTCCCACGTGCGGCGGAGGAGGCCGGGGATCTCCTCGACGAAACGCGCCATGCCCTCCTCGTCGGCGAGGTCGACGTGGGCGAGCCGGCGGCTGATGAAGCGGGCGAAGCGCTCGACCGAGGGTGGCTGCGAGAAGACGTCGAGCGAGATGTCGCGCCACTGTTGCAGCGTCTCCTGCGCGATGAAGCCGACGTTGACCTCGACGGCGGCCTCGGCGAGGGCGAGGCGGATCTCGTCGACGCGCGCGGCGTCCTGACGCTCGGACATGTCGACGTCGTACTGCAACGCCTTGTCCATGACGTCGGCGAGGGCCTCCTCGCGCAGCGGCGAGCGCTCGCCGAAGAGGGGGCGGTAGATCTGGCAGATGTAGTCCTCATCGAGGACGAGGTGTGAGATGTACCCGGCCACGAACGCCGCGGTCTGCGCGTCGAGCGACGACGCGTCCCGCAGCGCGGGCTCGCGCTCCAGCAGGCGGTGGACGCCGTCCTGGTCGCCGAAGTCGTGGAGGTCGAAGAAGTGGGTGTCGGCGCGGTCGCAGCGGGTGAGGACGCGGATGTCGGGCGTCGTCGAGCCCAGGTAGTACGCGCCGCGCTCGGCGTCAACGACGGGTGATCGCAGCTCGGCGGCGAGATCGCGGGCGATGGTCATGTGGAGTCCGAGGGGTGGCATGGCTCACGCCTCCCCCGCCGCCGCGGCGACCGGCTCGTCGGCGCCGGCGCGCAGCCGCTCGACGAGATCGTCGAAGACGGCGCGCAGCGGGCCCTCGGGGCGACGCTTGTTGGCGATGACGCAGATCGTCGACTCGAAGAAGCGGTCGAGGACGGTGAGCTTGTTGGCCCGGACGCTGGAGCCGGTCTCGATACCCTCGATCAGGATCTCGGCGTCGTCCGGGACGAAGCCCTCGGAGGCGCCGCTGATGGGGATGACGCTGTAGCGGCCGAAGTGGCGCTCGCGGGCGAAGTGGTCGGCGATGTGGGTGAACTCGCTGGCGACGCGAATGGTGCGGTTGGGATCCTGCGACCGCCACCAGCGCAGGGCGCCGGCGGTGTCCTCGGCCGGGACGTCCTTCACGATGACGGCCAGGCTGTATTTCGAGCGTCGCAGGTCGGCGACTTCCTCCACCGGGCTGGTGGGGAACTCGAGCAGGTGGTTCCAGACCAGGTCGCGGCCGGCGATCGCGAGATCGAATTGACCAAGCGCGACCTGCTGGGGCATGTCCTGGGGACGGATCACCTTCACATCGACGCCCTCGATCTCGAACCGGGGGCGGCGGACGACGGCGCCATCTTCGTATACGGGGACGCTGATGCCGGCGGCCTTGAGCGCGGCGATGGTGTGCGGCTGGTTGTGCCCGTCGGCAAGGGCGATGCGCAGGGTGCCGCCGGCGCACGACTGCTCGCGTTGGCGGAGGCCCAGCGACGACGGGGCGACGATCGCGGGCGACTGCGATGAAACTCCGGCGGCGATGAGCCGAGAAAGCACCGGCGAGAGGTCCTTCGAGGCGAGGCTGCGGCGGTTGGCGATGAGCCAGGCCGAGCTGTCGAGCACCTTCGCGATCGGGCGCAGGCCGTGGGCTTCGACGGCCGCGGCATCCGGCGCGGCGACGAGCGCGACATCGGCGTCCTCCGGAGGATATGCCTCGGCGGCGCCCGCGACACCGAAAATCCGATACCGCCGCAGGCGCAGGCGGCGCGCGACCGCCTCGGCGATGTTGGGGTACTCGCTCACGATGCGGACGGAGGGCTCGGAGGTCTCGGCGGCGGCGGCGAGCCAGAGTGACTGCGCGCCGTAGCCGAGATCGCGCAGGCGGACGACATCGTGGTTCGGGAAACGCTGCGCCAGCTCCTCGATCCAGGTGAGGCTGCAAATGCCAAGATCGTAGTTTCCGAGCGCGACCTGCACCGGGATGTCCTTCTCACGGAAGACGCGCGCGGTGGCGGCGCCGTCGAGCATGGGGAAGCGGAGCATGCGCGAGCCCGCGGTGTAGTCGGCGATGCCAGCGCCGGCCGTCTCGAGCACGCCGGCCGTCTGCTTGCGCAGGTCGCCGGTGGGGACGGCGACGCGGATCACGCGGTGGCGCGACAGCGTCATCGCGAGGCCTCCAGCGCGCGCAACGCAGCCTCGATGTCGTCGTACGTGTCGCTGCCGCCGGGCCGCTCGAGCGTGAAGCGCGGCGAGGCGTCGCGGCAGATCAGACGGTGCGTGGGCACGGAACTCATGCCCTCGACCGTCTCGACGGCGAGGCCGGCGGCGCGCAGACGCTCGGCGGCGGCGTACGCGGCGGCCACGGACGGCGCCGACGCCGTTTCGGGGCGGACGGCGATGCGGCGCTCGCCGGGAGGGCGCGCGCGTGCGGGGATGAGCTGCGCGACGGGCGTGACGTAGAGCGCGAAGCCCGACGCGGGGACGGCGCGGCCGCCCACGAGGCCAATGAGTTCGTCGTAGCGGCCACCGGCGGCGATGCGCCTGCCCTGGGACTCGATGCGCATCACGAGGCCTGAGTAGTACTCGAAGCTGCGGGCGAGGACGGTCTTGATGACGGGCGTGACGCCGCGTGCCTCGAGCGCGCTGACGACGAACTCCAGCTCGTCGAGGGGCCGCGCGAGGCCGGGGACGGCGCTGACGAGCGGCGCGCGCAGGTTCGTGATGTAAGCGCTGCCCTGACCGTCGATCTCGAAGAGCATCCGCAGGGGCGCGTTGAGCTGCGGCAACCGGGATTCCACCTCATCGACCACGGTCACGTCGCCGTCGAGGAGTCGGTCGTAGGCGGCGGTCTGCTCGTCGGGCGAGAGGCCGGCGGCGGCGAGCACGGCCCGGACGATGCCGGCGTGCGACAACCGTATCGTTATGTCCGGTACTTCGAGCGCGCTGACGGCCTCCAGGGCCAGGAGGACCACCTCTACGTCGCCGAGCGAGCCCGTATCACCGACCAGCTCGACGCCACACTGCGTCTCCTCGCGGTCGGAGCCGTCGTCGGTGAAGCGAAAGACGTTCTGACTGTAGAACAGCTTCGCGACGCGGCCCCCGTCCAGGTGCTCGGCGTAGAGCCGGGCCGCGGGGATGGTGGAGTCGGGCCGGAGGACGACGCGCTCGCCGGACCAGCCGTCCCAGTCGAGGAAGGAGTAAACGCGGTCGAGGGTCTGGGGCGAGAGCGTGCCTGCGGCGGTGAACAGGTGGAGGGGCTCGATGACGGGCGTGCGGATCTCGCGGTAGCCCCAGGCCTTGCAGGTCGCGGCGAAGGCGTCCTTGACGGCGCGGACGCGCTCCATCTCGTCGGGGAGCAGGTCGCGCATGCCTCGGGAGCGCTGAGCCGGGGTCGTGGTGGCGTCGTTCACGGTCTTTCTCCGACGGGCGAAGCGCGGGGGCGGCCAGGCCACGGGCTGCTTCTCAAGCACGAAACCCTGCCCGCATTTCGGGCAGGGCCGCTTGTGCGCATTCTATCGGACGGCAGGCGGGCCTACAATTCGGCGAATGCCCGAAGAACCATCGGAGTCTCACGCGGCCGCACCTCCATCGCGACCGCGATCCAGGCCGCGGCGGACACGCGTGCCGCGGGTGCGGCCGCCCTTCTCCGACGTCCCCGGACCGTTCGCCCGGCGCGAGCGCCTCGACACGACACTGGAGGGCATGCCCACGCCCGAGCAGGACCGCGGGATGCGGGCGTTCTGGTGGGACGGGTTCTGGGCCAACGTGCCGGAGACGGTGCTGGTCAGCTATCTGGGGCTGTACGTCATCGCGTTCGGCGGCTCGAACGCGCAGGTGGGGCTGGCAGCGGCGGCGGGAAGCCTGTTCGCGGCGTTGGCGTTCTTTCCCGGGGCCTGGTTCGTCGAGAAGTACGGCCGCAGGAAGCAGATCGTGCTGGCGACGGGCGGCGGGCTGGCGCGGGTGGCGCTCCTGGGCCTGGTGTTTGTGCCGTTCGTGGCGGAAGGCGATGCGGCGATCTGGCTGGTCATCGGGCTGATCTGCGCGCGGGGGTTCTTCGGGTACTTCGCGATTCCGGCGTGGACGTCGATGACGGCGGACGTGGTGCCGATTGGCATGCGCGGACGCTACTTCGCCAGCCGCAACTTCGGGATGAGCGTGGCGGCGCTGATCACGCTGCCGCTGGCGGGGTTCGCGCTGGACCGCGTGGGCGGGCTGGAGGCCTGGCAGGTGGTGTGGCTGGGCGCGTGCGCTGCGGCGGCGCTCTCGACGTGGGCGTTCGCGCGGATCCCGGACGTGCGTCCGCACGCGGACGTGATCGCGGAAACGCGCACGTCGCCCCGGAGAGGGGTGCTGGCCGAGCTGCTGTCGGACCGGAACATGGTGATGTACCTGCTGGGCACGGCGATATTCAACATCGCCCTGACAGCGGCGGGGCCGTTCTTCAACGTGTACCTGAAGGAGAACCTGGACGCGTCGGCGCTGTGGATCGGCGTGCTGAACGCGCTGCCCGCGGTGACGGGGCTGGCGGGCCTGGTGTACTTCGGGCGGCTGATGGACGAGCGCGGCACGAAGTGGATGCTGGTCGTGAGCGGGCTGCTGATCCCGATCCTGCCGGCGTCCTGGCTGGTGGTGACGGAGCCGTGGCACATCGTGCCGATCAACGTCGCGGGCGGGGTGATGTGGGCGGGGTATCAGCTCGCGCTGCTGAACATGACGATGGTGATGGCGCCTCCGGAGAGCCGGGCGCGATACGCGGCAGCGTTTCACATGGTGCTGTTCGCGTCTGCGTTCGCGGGGCCGCTGCTGGGCGGCGCGCTGATCGGGGCGATCGGGTACAAGTTCGTGTTCGGGTTCTCGGCGATCGGGCGGCTGGCGGGGACGCTTGTGGTGTGGCGGTTCGTATCGGGGTCGTTCGAGCGGCGTGGCGTGGCGCCGACCCCCGCAGCGGCCTGAGCCGGTACAACCCGCGCGGGCTGAAAAGCCCGCGCTACGGCGTACTGAACCTCTCCGCGCGACGTTGTCATTGGTCCGCTCGCACAATGCGGGAACCATCGGAAACCTGCGATACTGTGCGTGGAGTTGCTGACCATGCGTGCGGTTCTGTCTCACATCCACCTTCCTTCACGGCGCTTCCGGATGGCGCTTGCAGCAGCGTTGCTGCTGTCGGGCGTCGCCGTGTCGTGCGGGCGCTCCATCGACGAGCCGGATGCCGTACACGTCGCGAAATTCGATGCGCAGGTAAACCCGGTGACGGCGCGCTACATCGACCGGGTGATCGACGAGGCGGAACGCGCGGACGCAAAGGCCGTAGTGATCGAGATCGACACGCCGGGCGGGCTGGTGTCGTCGATGGAGGACATCGTCCAGCGGATCCAGTCGTCGAAGGTGCCCGTGATCGTGTGGATCGCGCCGTCGGGCGCGAAGGCCGCGTCGGCCGGCACTTTCATCACGATGTCGGCGCACGTCGCGGCGATGGCGCCCAGCACGCGCATCGGCGCGGCGCACCCGGTCAGCGCGACAGGCGGCGACATCGACGGCGACCTGGGCCGGAAGGTCGAGAACGACGCGGCGGCGTACGCGCGAAGCATCGCCGAGGAACGCGGGCGCAACCAGGACTGGGCGGAGGACGCGGTGCGTGACAGCGTCTCGGCATCGGCGAGCGAGGCCGTCGAACTGAACATCGTCGACTACATCGCGCAGGATCTCGACTCGCTGCTTGGCCAGGCGGAGGGCCGTACGGTGAAGTTGGAGAGCCAGCAGGTCACGATTACGGGTCTCGCGGATGCGCCTCGCGCCTCGAACAACATGACGTTCAGCGAACAGCTCCTGCTGATCATCAGCGACCCGAACATCGCATACCTGCTGCTGAGCCTGGGCGGGCTGGGGTTGCTGATCGAGCTGTTCAACCCCGGTGTGTTCTTCCCCGGCGTCTTCGGAACGATCTCGCTGATCCTGGCGTTCTTCGTGCTGGGCACGCTGCCGGTGAACTGGGCCGGTGTCGCGCTGATCCTGCTGGCATTCGCGCTGTTCGCGGCGGAGTTCATCGTTGCCGGCTTCGGCGCGCTGGGGGTGGGCGGGGTCATCTCGCTCATCGCGGGCGGGCTCATCCTGACGAGCAGCGAGCAGGCGGAGTTCCGCGTCTCGCGATGGCTGGTCGTGGGCACGGCGCTTGTCTGCGGCGCGTTCCTGATGATGGTGATCACGGCGATCATCCGCACCCGCCGGATGCCGGCGGCGATGGGTACGCTGGCGATGGTGGGGAACCGGGCGATCGCGAGGAGCGACCTGGCACCGGATGGCTTCGTGTTTGTCGAGGGCGAGCGGTGGAAGGCGGTGGCGGACGAGGCCGATTCGCCCATCCAGCGCGGCGAGGCGGTGACGATCACGGGGGTGAAGGGACTGACGCTGTCCGTGAAGCGGCGGAGCGCGCAGGCCGCGGAGCCCGAGGCACCGGCCGAGGACGTACCGCCGTCCGGGTCCGCGCCGCCCGAGACGAGTCAGCCGCGGTGGCCGCCGCCGGTGCTCGAGTAGGGCCATCAGCCCTGTACGAGGCCGTCCACGACGCTGGCGAGGAAGGCGCCGCCGACGTTCAGCAGCAGGATCGCGACCAGCGGCGAGAGGTCGAACATCCCCAGGCGCGGCATCACCTGCCGGATAGGCGCAATGATGGGCTCGGTAATGGAGTCCAGCATCTGGACGATGGGGCTGCGCGGATCGAGGTTGAACCAGCTCAGCAGCGCGCGGACGAAGATGGCGATCGACAGGATCGACGTGAAGAGGATGACGATCTGACCGCCCGCGGTCTCAGGTGAGTACGACGAACCGAACACTTATGACTCCCCCAACTCCCGCGAGCGCTCGTAGGCGGCCTCGATGGCCGCGACGATGGCGCCGCGAACGCCCGCTTCCTCCAGGATCTGCAGCCCGGCCGCGGTGGTGCCGGCAGGCGAGGTGACCTCGTTGCGGAGCTGCGCGAGATGGTCGCCGCGCGACTGCGCGTACTTCGCGGAGCCGGCAAACGTCTGGACCGCCAGCTTCTCGGCGAGGTCGCGGCGAAAGCCGATGTGTACGCCCGCGTCGATGAACGCCTCCATCAGCAGGTACACGAAGCCGGGCCCGCTGCCCGAGAGCGCCGTCACCATGTCGAGGTACTTCTCGTCCTCGACATAGATCTCCGTCCCCATGGCGCCCAACAGCGCCGCCACGTCCTCGCGCGCGGGCGCCTCCACGGCAGGCGTCGCCGTCCACACGCTGACGCCCTCGCCGATCGCTGCGGGCGTGTTCGGCATCACGCGCGCGACCGCGATGTGCGACAGCGCGCGCGAGATCGACTCGATGCGCACGCCCGCCATGATGGAGACGACGGTCTGCTCGGGCCGAAGCTCTCCGTGCAGGGTACGGGCTGCGCGGTCGAACTCCTGCGGCTTCACGGCGAAGACGACGACGTCCGAGGCCTCGACCACGTCCGCCGGATCCGCGGTGGTGCGCACCTTATGCCTGGCGGCGATGTCGTCCCGGCGGGCCTGGCTCAGCTCGGCGGCGACCACGTCAGCGGGCGCGAGGATGCCCTTCGCGAAGGCGGCCTTGAGGATCGCCTCGCCCATGAATCCGCAGCCGATGAGTCCCAGCTTCACGTCAGAATCTCGGCTTCCTTGCCCCGAGGGCGTATCGGCGCACCCCCGGATCGTGGGGAACGCCCGCCGGAGGCGAGCGTCAGGTGCGCGCACCGAATATAGCACGGCCCACTCGCACGAACGTGGCTCCTTCCTCGATGGCCGTCTCGAAGTCGCCCGTCATGCCCATCGAGAGCTCCCGCAAGCCCAGGGCATCGCGAAGGTCGCGGAGGCGGCGGAAGATCGGGCGCGCATCCTCGGGTTCGGCGGCGATCGGGGCGACGGTCATAAGGCCGAGCAGCGCGATGTGCCGCATGTGCCCGATGCGCTCGGCGAGATCCGGCGCTTCCTCCAATGACACGCCGTGCTTCGACGTCTCGCCTGATACGTTCACCTCCAGTAACACGCGCGCGCCAGCCGTCGAGCGTTCGTTGAGCGCCTCTGCGAGCCGCAGTGAGTCGACGCTGTGGATCACGTCGAACAGCGGGAGCGCGGCGGCGACCTTGTTGCGCTGCAGGTTGCCGATGAGGTGCCACGTCGCCTCGACGCCGAGGGCACGGGCGGCGGGGATCTTCTC
>DATECV010000236.1:0-5328 GCA_035286725.1 Dehalococcoidia bacterium
ACCTGCAGCAGCGCGTCCCGGGTCGCCTTCGGGAACCCGGCGATGTACTCGTCGACCGTCGTGGGCTTCTTTGTTGGCGCAGCCGTCTTCATGACATCACCTCCACGTTCACAGCGGCGACCAGTAGCGCTTGCCCTCGCCCGTCAGCACGCGCCCGAACGTCAGCCCCGGGAAATGCGCCGCGGCGAAGAGTGAGCCGCTGGCTTCGGCTTCGCGCGCGGCGGCCTCCTGGCCCGCGCGCGCCAGCGCCGGGTCGATGTCGCCCGCGCCCGACCACTCCGTCTCGGAGAGCTGCACGGGGCAGCTCACGCCGTCGCCCAGGATGAACGCGCGATCTGTCCCCGACGACACCACGACGCCCGCGTGCCCCGGGGTGTGGCCCGGCATCGCGTACACGTCGACGCCCGGCGCCAGCGACGCCCCGCCGTCCGCCGCTTCCCAGCGCGGCGCCACCGCCGCGAAGATGTCGCGCCGCGCTATCTGCTGCGGCGGCAGCTCGCCGCTCCAGTACGCCTGCTCGGCGTTGGTCCAGCGGTAGGTCGCGTTCGGGAAGGCGATCTGGAGCTGCTTGTTCTCGTCGCGCAGCGCCGAGCTGCCGCAGTGGTCGGCGTGCAGGTGCGTCAGGAACACCGTGTCGATGTCATCCGGCCGCACGCCCGCCGCCCGCAGCTCGCCCATCAGGTCGCCGCCACGGTACGTGCCGGACTTCAGCGGCCCCAGCCCGGTATCGATCAGCACGCGACGGTCGCCGCTGCGGATCACGAAGCAGGTGAACGGAAACGTCAGGTTGCCCTCGTCGTCCAGCAGCGCCTTGTGCGGCTCCCACGCCTCCGGCGTCGATGCCGGGAAGTATTCCGTGCCCTTCAGCTTCGCCTCGCCGTCCGAGACGACGGTGATCTCGATCTCTCCTACGCGAAAGACGTTCGTCATCTGGCCTCCAGTCGCCGGCAACAGGAAAGGCCGGCGGAACCGGCCTCATTCTCCATCAAGGATCCGTTACAGACTACGCCGCCGCCGCGAGCCGCGCGGCGCCTACGCCTCGGCGATGCCCGCCAGCAGGTTGCCCAGCTTGCGGTACACGTCGGGATTGAACGCCATGCCGATGTGCGTCGCCGTCACCTCGTGGTTCAGCTCCGGCTCGTCCTCCATGCAGACGCGCCAGTCGACGACGCCGTCGCACTTCGAGTAGATGGCGTCGCGGTCGAAGCCGTGCGGCTGCTGCTCGTCGCGCATGGTGGCCACGAACTCGCACGAGCACTGCGGCGTGAAGCACTTGCTGGTGACCTCTCGGCGCCGCTTCCGCTCGCCGACGATGTTCGAGCGGACGAAGTTGGCCACGCTGAGCACCAGGGGGTGCGCCTGCACGCCGCGGAACGGCGAGGCCATCGTGATCACATGTTTCACCAGTGATGGAGCGCGGTGCGCGGCGCCCCGGGCCAGCATGCCACCCAGCGAGTGTCCGACGATCGTGACGTCCTTGCCGGTCTCCTGATGAGCCTGGTGTACGGTCAGCAACAGGCGCTGGGTGAGGATCTCCGGGCAGTCGACGTTGCGCCCGATGCCGCTGAAGTACGGGCGGTAGCCGATGCGGCGAAGCCACAGGTACAGCTCCGTCAGGTAGCGGTCGTCGCCCAGGAAGCCGGGCACGACGACGACGGGCTCGCCGTGACCGCGCGGGACGCCGAAGCCGTAGTAGACCGGAGAGAGGTGGAGCGCCAGCCAGTCGACGGGGAAGAGGGCTTCCACCCAGAGCGGGCGTGACGTGGGTTCGTAACCACCCAGATCGATATCGCCCGGAACGGCGTTCTCGAGGCCGCCGCCGTTGCTGCCGAAAAAGCTACCTGCCGATAGAGCCATGCTACCTGCCGATAGTGCTAGTGCCGGGCATCATACATAATGCCCTCGGGCGGCTTCCGTATCAGCTGCCCAAGGGCACCCCTACTTATATTCTCGCAGAATGTTAGCCTTCCGGTAATGCCGTCCGGAATTGACGGGAGTATAATCGCCGCGGGGGCACATCGTCCACGCGCGCGAACGCGCAGGAGAGCGGTCCGGCATGGCGGATGACGTCAAATTGACAAGGCGCATGAGCGCCGAGGACGCCTGGTTTCTCTATTTCGAGAGGCCGGAGGCGCCGCTGCACATCGGCTCGGTCGGGATCTTCGAAGGCACCGTGCCGCTCGACGAGCTCTATCAGAGCATGGCGGCGCGGATGCACCTCATCCCGCGGTACCGGCAGCGGGCGGTGATGCCGCCGCTGTACGCCGGTCACCCCACGTGGGAAGATGACCCCGATTTCTCGCTCGACCGGCACCTGCGCGCCATCCAGGCGCCCCCCGGCGCCACCGACCGCGACATCCGCCAGATCGCCTGTGAGATCTTCGCGCCCATGCTGCCCCGCGACCGCCCGCTGTGGGACATCACGCTGGTACACGGGCTGGAGGGCGACCGCACGGCGTTCGTCAGCCGCGTCCACCACTGCCTGGTCGACGGCGTCTCGGGCATCGAGCTGCTGCTGGCCGTGCTGGACCTGACGCCCAACCCGGAGCCGACGCCACCCCCGGCCGAGCCGTGGCGGCCGAAGCCCGTCCCGGACCCGCTGACATCGTGGGCCGACGCGATGTTCGAGCAGTGGGACAAGAACTTGCGCTCCGTGACCGAGTTCCAGACCCACCTGCTGGACCCGCGCAGCCAGATGCGCGCGATGACCGACTTCACGCGCGCGATGCAGACGTTGCTGCCGAACATGAGGCCGCCCGCGCACACGCCGTGGAACAAGCCCATCGGCGGGCGGCGCGAGGTCGCGTGGACGAGCATGTCGTTCCCGGAGGTGCGCGGCATCCGCGGCGCCATCGGCGGCACCGTGAACGACGTGATGCTGACGATCCTGGGCGGCGCGCTGGGACGGTACCTGCGCGGTCACGGCGTGAAGACGGACGGCATGCGCATCCGGCTGATGATCCCCGTGAACGTGCGCAACGACTCGCAGAAGGGCGCCCTGGGCAACCGCGTCTCGATGATGCTGCCGAACATTCCCGTCGGGATCGAGGATCCCGTGCAGCGGCTGGAGGCCGTGCGGGATGAGATGGAGACGCTGAAGGCGCGAAATCAGGCGGACGCGTTCGAATCGCTGCGGCGGCTGAGCGAGAACGCGCCGGCCCTGTATCACGTGCTGGCGGGCATGGGCGGCGTGCCGCCGGGGGGCGCGAACCTGGTGTGTACGAACGTCCCCGGCCCGATGATCCCCCTGTACAGCATGGGACACCGCATGCTGGCGCACTACCCGATGGTGCCGCTGGCGGGCGATCTCGGCATCGGCGTCGGCATCACCAGCTTCGACAAGGCGCTGTATCTGGGCGTCATGTGCGACCCGAACATCATCGGCGACGTCGAGGCCATCGGCGAGCTGTGCGCGGACGAGTTCCGCCGCCTGCGCGAGGCCGCCGGCGTCCCCGTCGACGACCTGCCCCAGATCGGCGCCCGCCCCCGCCGCAACGGCGCCGCCCGCAACGGCGCGAAGTCGGCGGAAGAGCCAGCGCAGCCGGTCGAGGCGGCGCAGACAGCCGGTTAGCTCCGCCACACACACCTGAGGCTCGCAACGATTCGACGAGCACGCATGAAGGCGGAGCTGATGCTCCGCCTTTCGACTATCGAACAAACCCGTCGCCGTCCGATTGGCTGACACGCTGACTAGCTGACCGGCTGATAGCTAACAGCTAACAACCTGACCTCAGTCGTTGAATCCGTCGATGTCGTACGACATGATCAGCATGTCGTGGGTGCGGCCCTCCGCATCGACGACGTGGTCGGCCAGCAGCGCCTCCGGTGTGAAGCCGATGCGCTCGAAGGCGCCGCGGGCGGCCTTCTGATCGGCCACCATGTTTGCCGTGAGCTTCTTCAGCCCCAGGTCCTTCGCCACCTCGAACATCTCCTCCACCAGCAGCGAGCCCAGGCGCACGCCCCGATAGTCCGTGCCCACCTGCGTGCGGATCTCGCCGACGTGGCGGGTCCAGAGCGCCTCGTTGTGGTGCAACGTCGCGTACCCCGCCATGGCGTCACCGTCGCATGCGAGGACCGTCACCGACTTGCCCGTCTCGATGCCGCGCACCCACTCCTCGACGTTGCCGCGATCGGTTATGTCGCGCCGAAGGAACAGCAGGTCCTTTTTCGGCAGCGCGCGGGCGAACTCGATCACCCGGTCGATGTCGTCGCGGGACATCAGGCGCAGAGTCAGCGTCTTGCCGCTGGGAAGCCGGATCTCGCGAGGATATGAGCGCTTCAAGCCGGGAGCCCGCACGTCGGTCGTCATGGCCACTCCTTCCCTGCCGCCCATCCGGGCGTCCGCGCCGCCGCATGGCCGGGCGCGCTGAGCCCGATCCTAACACAGCTTCAGCCAGAATGGGCAGAGTCTTTGTGAAGCACGGTTGAACACGAAATGGGACATATGCCCCACGCCGCATGGTGCGTTCCGGCGTCGCCCCCGGCCGCCGGCTCAGGGATACTCGGCCCAGAAAGTGAGGTAGGCGATGGGACTGACTATCCTCCTCGTGGTGCCGTTCCTGGCGGTGCTCTTCGGGATGGGCATGGCTGCGGGCTACCTGCGCATTGCGCGGTGGATTCTCCCAGCCGTACTCGGCCTCGGCGCAGTCGGGCCCTCCCTATGGATATGGGCCGAAGCCACGGCCTCCAGTTGCTCCGGCTGTGAGGACGAGGGGTTGGCTGAGGCCATCGCGCTGTTCGTCACCATCGCACTCGGTTTCGCGTGCATGTTCGGCTCGGCAGCACTGACGGCCGGAGCGGCGTGGGGACGGCGCCTGCGGGACGGCGATCACGCCCCGGCGCTGTTCAAGTAGAGGCCCCCGACGCCCTTCCTCGTAGAGCTCGCCCGCCACCTGAGCCATGCGCTCGATACGATCCGGACACGGCTCCGGCGTGGCGCGGGCCGCACCGCGGGCTCGCAAGAAGCGCGTCGCCCGAGCGACAAGGGGGCATAAGCAAGTGGTTGGCTACCTGATGCTCGCGCTGCTCCTCGCGATTCCGCCGTTGCTGGGACTGGCCGTCGGTTTCTCCAAACGGCCGAAGCTCATCGTCCCGGCGATCGTGACGCTGCTGGCCATCGTCTCGTTACTCGCGAACCTGGGCGTCTGGATCAAGCCCGAAGGCCCGTGCGAGTACCACGAGTGCTGGGATGAAGATTGGCTCGCCGGGTACTTCGCCGTCGTCACCGTTATCTGGTGGACCATCTCGGCCGGCGTCGGCTACCTCATGACGCTGTTGGGTAGCACGTTACGAAAGCGCTACGAGGCGTCCTTGCACGCTACCGCCGCG
>DATECV010000237.1:0-2497 GCA_035286725.1 Dehalococcoidia bacterium
CCTCCCCGGCGTGGCACTCTTCCGGACGAACGCCGGGATGGTCTTCGGGGCGTACACGTCGAAGCGCACCGGGAAAACGAAGCGATGGGTGATCCGGATCGGGGCGAAAGGCATGAGTGACCTCGTGGGTTTCAGGACGGAAGAAACGGGCGCCCGCTTTCTCGCAATCGAAGTCAAGCGCCCGCCACGCCAGGCGACGGCGCAGCAGCAGGAGTTTCTGGACCGCGTGAATGCAGCGGGGGGAATCGGCTTCGTGGCGTGGAGTGCGGAGGATGTGAGGACTCGACTTTGAATTCTGACGGCTCGCTCGCCCTACCGCTTGACTTGGTGGAAAAGCGGGGGAGCCGCCCGCGCCGAGGGTGCCGAGGCGCCCGAAATCGAACTGACGCACTACCGGTGCTCCCGCTTGCTTGACCTCCCTCGCCTCCGCGAGTTCTGCGCCCACGTCATCATCCCCTCGCGCGACCACGGGCTCATCCCGATGACGCCGCTGTTCACGACGCAGGAGTACATCCTGCAGGAGATCAATGCGGGCCTTGAGGCCGACGTCCATGATTTCGTCGTGCTCAAGGGGGGGCGCCAGATCGGCGGATCGACGATCTTCGACGCGATCGCGCTCTTCTACTTGCAAGAGCACGCGGGCCTGAACGGGATGCTCGTCAGCGATGACGACGGCAACCGCGACTATCGGCGCGATGTCCTGCTCCAGATGCACGCCTCGCTGCCGAAGGCGTGGCGCTGGCCGATCCGGATGTCCAACCGGGGCGCGCTCGCGTGGGCGCCGCCGAACGGCTCGCGGCTGCTGTTCGACGCGGCCGGCCTCCGGCCGGGCTCGAATCTCGGGCGCTCGAAGGGCCTCAACGTCCTCTACGCCGACGAAGTGGGCTCCTGGCCCGATCAGCAGGCCATCTCGGCCCTGCAGGCGTCGCTCTCCGAGACGCACCCCCTGCGGCTCTCGCTCTGGGTCTCCACCGCGCGCGGATTCAACGCCTTTCACGCCATGTGGACGACCGCGGAGACAGCGGTCAAGACGCGCGCGATCTTCGTGGCGTGGTGGCGCCATGCCGCGTACCGGATCGAGCGCGAGCAGCGTGAGCTGTGGGACGCCTACGGCGCGCGCCGGATGACGGCCGAGGAGCGCCAGTGGGTGCGGGAGATCAGGAAGCGCTACGCCGTCGAGTTGGAGCCCGAGCAACTGGTGTGGTATCGATGGAAGCTCGACGAGCAGTTCTACGGCGACGCGGCGATGATGGCGCAGGAGTTCGCCTGCCTGCCCGGTGACGCCTTCCAAGCGTTCGGCGACAAGTTCATCCCGCCGCCGACGCTCCAACGGCTTCGCATCGCCCTCGGGGAGGCCCCGACAGCGACAAACTATCAGTATGCCTGGGGCGAGACGCTGGACGCCAGCGGCATCGAGCGATGCGATCCGAAGGACGCCACGCTCCGCATCTGGGAGGAGCCGGACAATCGCGGGGTCTACGTGCTGGGCGCGCACCCCGCCCACAGCTCCTCCTCACACGGCGCCTCCGCGTTCGTCATCCAGGTCTGGCGGGTCTGGCCCGACGCGATCGTGCAGGTGGCTGAGTTCGCGGACCCCGACATGGCCACGTATCAATTCGCGTGGGCGATCCTCCACTTGGCGGGCGCGTACCGGACGCTGATCCCGGCCTACTTCATCCTGGAGATCGGCGGGACGGGCTATCGCGTGCTCGAGGAGATTCAGCTCTTGCAGCAACACGGCTACGGGCTCTCGCCCAGCGCGCGCAAGCAGAACCTGCACGACTTCCTCGGCGCGGTCTCGCACTACTTCTTTTTCCGCCCCGACAACGTGTCGTCGAAGACGGCGCCGATCGAGTGGAAGACCGGGCCGAACAATCGCCCGTGGCTGCTGCACGGGCTCCGTGATACCATCGAGCGCGGTCACATGACGATCCGCAGCGCGGCGCTGCTCGACGAGCTGGCGGCGCTCAGGCGCGCGGAGTCAGGAGACGCGGATGAGATCAAGGCCGGCGGCACGATCCTCAGCGACAGTCGCGCCGTGTGCGCGGCGCTGAGCGTCGAGGTATGGCTCCGCACGGCCATGCCGGATCTCCCGATGCTGACGGCGCCGAAGGAGCCGCTGAAGCCGCGGGCCGCGACGGTGGGCGAGCACGTCGTGGCGTCGTACCTCGGGCGGCTGTTGGCGACGGGGCGGCCATGACGACGACGCTGAGACACCTGCATGATGTGCTGCTCCGTCATCGCCAGCGTGGTGAGCCAGACCCCGACCGATTTGAACTGAACGAGGAATCGTTCAGTTCGTTGAGAAGAGAGCTGGTTAGCAGCCTATTGACGGTGCCGAGGAGAGAGCTGGTTAGCGGCCTATTTAGCGGGGAAGTGTTTCGAGTGTTCGGTATCCCTGTTGTGGTAGCAGACGAGCTGAGGGGCGGTGTCCGTCAGTCATTGCCCGCTGGCGAGAATCATGTAGACGCCGTCGATGCGCTCACGATGCCGAGCG
>DATECV010000238.1:0-2147 GCA_035286725.1 Dehalococcoidia bacterium
GTCAGGACGTAGTTGTAGACGTCGAACTCCCCGAAGATGGACCGCTGCAGGCGCTCCCAATTCTTCCCCATCCGGTCGCTCAGCTCGATCGGCGGCATGCTGGTCACGTCCTCGTGTTCCAGGTACTTCTCCGGGTGCAGGATCTGCTCCGTCGTCCAGGGCGGCCTGATGTACGCCGCGTCGATCTTGCTGAAGTCCCCCTCCGTCCCGAAGAGGAACGCCGCCCACGACACGCACTGGTCGTAGTCGAACATCTGGTAGCGCAGGATCGCCGGCGGTGTGTCGGGCGCGGGCGCTCCATCCGCCTCCGGGGCCTCGCCCTGCCGATCAAACCACTCCGGCCCGTACGTGTCCGCCATGTACAGGATCCCGGCCAGCGACGCGTCGCCCTCCTGCACGCAGCTCGTCGTCATCCCATACTCGGTCCGGCTGTCCTCTTCCTCGTCCCGCACTCGCTTGTCCAGCGCGTCCGTGTCGAACGCCATGTGCTGGAAGCTGTGCACGTACTCGTGCGCAAGCACGTACTCGTCGTCCTCCGAGATGGCCGCTCCGTCGCCAATGAGCACCAGTTCGTTCTCGACCGGATAGTAGAACCCCAGGATCCCCTCCGCGTCGGCCTCATTCGACTCCTCGACCACGTCGTCCTCGGGCCCCAGCATCCGCAGCAGCCGCAGCGCCGTGTTCGCCGCGTCGATCTCCCGCTGGTCGTCGTCGTCGATCGTCGCCTCGACCGCGTCGTAGTACCCCCGTAGCTGCTCGCGTGTCAGCGTGCCTTCGGCCACCGTATCGTTGACCTGAAGCCCCCGCGATGAGGCCGCGCCGTCGCGGATCTCGTGCAGCCGCTCGGCCACGTTCGGCGGGAACGGAGAAGCCTCCGGAAACGGCACCCCGCTGTCACCCGGGCCGCCGCACAGCCCGCCCGTCCACACCCCGGCGAACAACCCCACGGCCACTACGAAGGACATCCTGCGCGACAGAAGAACTCTCATACCACGTAAGTGGTCGGCACGAGGCCGCCTCGCCTGTACCCCTCCGGCACGGCGATGGCACTCGCCCCTGCCGCCGGCACGTGCCCTGCTCAGCCCTGATCCAGTGCCCGTGGAGCTTCTGGAAGAGTCGCTGGAAGAGACAGTTCCACCAGATGCAGCGGGTTTCGGTCGAAGCCGCATGGGTGCGATGGATGCCTCACCAGCGGACGCCGGCGACATTGGCGGCCTCACCGTGACGCTCCACGTCCGGCATCCCGCGAATCGACGGTCAGCTCGAGGAAGTCCGCCACGCCGAGAATCCTCAGCACCAACCGCACAGGCGCCGGTACAGCCCGCCTCTTTTCGTCATGCACAACGCGCGGCTCCCGCAACGTCAGCCGCGTTCCGCCGCACACCGCCACGCAGCCGCCAGCCGCGATCACATTCCGCACCCATTCAGCGCTGGGTCCGTAGGTCAGCGCCACCGTCACCGTGTCATCGCTGCTGAACACGCTCACCGGCGTCCGGTACGTCCGCCCCGACCTCCGCCCCGCGTGCTCGATCAGCGCGAAGCCCGGCAGTCGCCCAGCCACCAGCCGCCCCACGCGGTTCGTGGCGACACGGTTGAATCGCGCCAGCCCTTTAGGAAGCGGCATATCATTCGAGTCCGAGAAAGCTCTGTTCCCTGTCCCCTGTCCCCTGTCCCCTACTGGAACTCCCACCCGGCGCCGGACTTGAACTCCCGCAGGATCCGCCGCGCCACCACCATCCGGTGTACCTCGTCCGGCCCGTCGTAGATGCGCGCCGCCCGCGCGTTCCGGTACATGCTCTCCAGCGGCGTATCGCCGCTGACCCCGCGCGCCCCGTGTACCTGGATCGCCCGGTCGATCACGTCGTGCAGCACCTTCGCCCCAAAGAACTTGATCGTCGAGATCTCGACGCGCGCTTCGTCGCCGCTGTCGATCTTCGCGGCGGCGTGCATCGTCAGCAGCCGGCACGCCTGGATCTCCGCCGCCGAATCCGCGATCCACGTCTGCACCGTCTGGCGCTGTGCCAGCGGCATCCCGCCCACCTCGCGCTTCAGCGCGTAGTTGCACATGATCTCGAACGCACGCTGCATCTGGCCCAGCCACCGCATGCAGTGGTGGATGCGCCCCGGCCCCAGCCGCTTCTGCGCGA
>DATECV010000239.1:0-9448 GCA_035286725.1 Dehalococcoidia bacterium
GTGGCGGCCAGTATAGCCGCGGCCTCTGAACTTGACAGCCGGCTTCGGCGCCTCAGTTCCACCGCACTACCGTGAATCTGTAATGCCCCGGGTGTCCGGGTGTTTTCATCTGTGTCGAAGGAGGCGGGGCCTTCGACAGACCAACGAGGACGGCAGCAATGCCGCCCTCGTTTCTCTTTCTCAGCCGGTCAGCCGGTCAGCGGGTCAGCCTGTCAGCGCGTCAGCGCGTCAGCCGGTCAGCGGGTCAGCGGGTCAGCGGGTCACACGTCAGCGGGTCAGCCTGTCAGCGTCGCGTGGCAGTCACGGACGACGGCGTAGTGTGGTGAGAAACGCGCCAAGAATACGCTTTACCTCTACGGTCCTCGCAAGCAGGTCTTCGTAGTCCGCCTCAACCAGATAGCCGAGATCGTGAGACAGCAAGAGCCAGTACTCCAGCTCGCTGGCTGATCCGAAGCTCATCTGACAGAAGCGGGCCAGTTCCGTGTCGCCCGAGCGGCCACACCCCTCGGCAATGTTCGCCGGGATGGAGCTCACTGCCCGGCGCATCTGACTCACGAGGCCATATTGCTCCTCGCGGGGGAACCCCTTGGTTGTCCTGTAGACGGCGAGCGTTAGCAGGTGACCCTTCTCCCAAGCCTTGATCTTCCTGAAATCGCGCATGCACCCTCCTTGGCAAAGAAGAGCGTAGCGCCAGGTTCCCCTTTGTGGCGCGATAGCGCTTGACACGCTCGACGCGCTGACAAGCTGACGCGCTGACCGGCTGACTAGCTGACAGGCTGACAGGCTGACGCGCTGACGGGCTGACCCGCTGACCGGCTGAAAAGCTGACAGGCTGACGAACTCAGATGTAATACCGCCCGCGCTTGCCGCCGGTCTCCTCGGACCGCTTCACCAGCTCCCCGAGCGACGTCGCGTCCATCACCCCCGCCACCGCGTCGCGCACGTCCATCCACACCGTCTTCAGCGTGCACGTCGCCTCGTCCTCGCACCAGTCGCACGTGCGGTGCTGCGTGATGCTCGCGCACGGCGCCGGCGCCAGAGGCCCGTCGATGAGCCGGCTCACTTCTCCCACGTAAATCTCGCCGGGATCCCGCGTCAGCCGGTATCCCCCGTGCGACCCCAGCCGGCTGACCACGAAGCCGCCCGCCTTGAGCTGGGCCAGCACCTGCTCCAGGAACTTGGCCGATGCGTTGCACCGCCGCGCGATCTCGGCCGCCGAAAGCCCCGGTGAAGCGGAACCCTCCACTTTCGCCAGCTCCAGCATCGCCTTCAGCGCCAGCTCGCCCCGGCTCGTCAGCTTCATGACCTACAAGCTAACACTCCGGACGCCTACGCGATCCACGGCGCCATCGCCCCCAACGGCGTCGTCTCCACCGGCGGCGGCGGCGGCTCCCGCAGCCAGCGCGCCACCAACGGGATCGCCGCGACGAACGCGAGCCCGATCACCGCCACGAACCCGTACACCACCCGCTCGATCGTCCGGTCCTCCAGCGTGCCGACCCACGGCAGCTCCGACGTGAGCGTTACCGCGAACCCGTTCCAGATCGCGTGGAGCAGCACCGCCAGGCCGAACAGCCCCGCCGCCGGCCCGGCCCGTCGCCCGATGCTCCAGTACCACCACGCCAGGCCGACCAGCCCGGTGTTCAGGCTGTGGAGCGACGTGCTGCCCGCCCGGATCAGCATGATGATCCACCAGAAGCCCAGGTCGTCGCTGATCCCGCCCGCCCCGTACAGCAGCGCCTCCACGAACCCGAACCCCGCCCCGGCCGCCGCTCCCAGCATGAACGCCTGCCCGCGCGTCGTCGTCCGCAGCATCAGGAACCGCACGTTCAGCCCCTTCAGGAACTCCTCGAACAGCGGCGGGATCACCGCGATCGCGATGATGTTCGCCATCCACTGCTCCCTGTCCGAGAGCAGGTAGTCCGCGTCGCTGATCACGTCGAACACGTCGTAGCCGAACGGCGAATCGGAGCCGATCGCCGTCACCCCTTCGAATGCGCCGTCGCGCGCCAGCAGCAGCACCGTCACCCAGAGGCCGCCGATCGACTCCAGCGCGCCCGCGAACGTCACGCCGACGGCGATCGCCAGGGCCCACGCCAGCGTCACCTGCCGCCACGTCAGTCCCCGCACCACCCGGCCGAAGAGCATCGAGCCGCGGCCCGCGAACGCCAGGTAGGCTACGCCCGGCAGGATCGCCGCCAGCGTGTGCAACAGCGGCATCGGCGCCGCGATCGGCCGGTCCAACGCCATGTTGAACTGCCCCAAGGCCAGCACCCCCGCGAACGCCAGCACCACCAGGGCGCCCACCGGCGCCGTGAACGCCGCGGAACGCTCCCCCATCGATGACGAGATGCCGTGGAACGTCAGGATGATGCCCGGCACGAAAAACATCATGCCCAGCGCCGTAAACGTCACGACGCTCGCCACCACGCCGAACTCCGCGTCCGAGAGGTCCCCGTCGTCCGCGCTGATGGCGATGGCCAGCAGCCCCAGCACCATCAGCCCGAGCAGCCCCAGCAGTACGCCGTACGCCGCGCCCACCGGCCGCCGCCACCGGTTCAACCGCTGCAGCGCCTCCGGCTGTAGCGCCCACCGCACGCACAGGGCCGCCAGCGCCGTTCCCGCCGCCACCGTGAGCGTCCCGAACAGCAGCATCGCGTTCGAGGCCCGGTACTCCGCGATGCCCGCCGTATTGATCTGCCGGTACACCGGCGCGAACACCAGCATGAATCCACCGGTGATCAGCAGCGTGGCTGACAGGATCGTGAAGACCACCTTGGCGTACGTCCTGGCCGACCACCACATCAGCCCCATCCCCACCACCAACCCGGAGAACGCCGTCGCCGCGATCCACGCCAGCAGCGGCCCCGGCGACTGGGACGCGCTCGTCAGGTCGTCGAACACGAGGTTGAAGTACAGCGGGACAGTGATCAGCAGCGCGATCGTGCTGATCGCCACACCCGCGAACCGCCAGAACCCGAAGGGCGATGCCTGCGCCTGCCCCTGCGCGCGCGCCCGCGGGCGGTAGTAGCGCACGTCCTCCGCGAAGACACCCACGGGCGGCGGGGGCGCCGGCATCATCGGGCATCGCTGCCGCTTCGAGTGCCGCACCAGCCCCTTGCAGTACGGGCAGCCGGCTGTTGCCTCGAACGGGGCGCCGTCCGCCTCCGCCTGCTCGCTCAACGCGTCACCGTCATGGCACAGACACTACGGGAACTCGCAGCCGATGTAAACCGCGGCGCTCCGCGGGCCCGCTCCGCCCGGCGAAACGCCGCCGCGCGCAACGCGGCGATACAACCGTCAGCGCGGTATCTGTGCTTGCCCGTGCGCGGGAAGGCGCCCTCGCCGCGACGTTTAACACTTGGTGAACACAACACCGGATCCTGGTTAAAAACCGTCTCCGATACCAACGGTGAGGGCAGGCGATGCCACCCCGAGGACGACATGATGGGAACCTACGTTTCGATGCTGAACTGGACCGGCGAGCCGCCGCCGCGGCCGGCTGACGTCCGCGTCGCCGTGAAGCGCCGCGTCGCCCAGCTCCACACCCGCGGCATGCACTCGCTGGCATTCCTCCCGGACGAGGGCGCCTGCGCCGCCGTGATGGTCTGCAGCGCCCCCGACGAGGACAGCGTCGCCGAACTGGCGTACTCGATCCTCCCCCACGCGATACTCCGCATCGAGACGATGCGCTTCGACGACGATCCCTCCGACGAATCGCACGGGATGGGCGAGGTGGTATGTCCCCCTCCGCCTCGCGACTTCCTGGGCGAGCCGCTGGACGAGATCGTCGCCGCATAACACGCGCACGGGACATGCGTGAGCCACACGCGAAACGGCGCATCGTTGGGGGTGCGCCGTTTCCGCGCCCGCGACCCAGCCGCGCACGTGGCACAGCCGCCCCTCGAAGAGTCGCCGCAGGAGACCGGCTGTGCGTCCTACGGCCTCAGCCGCAGCGCCGCCGCGTGTGCCCGCTCCTCCGCCCGGTCGTCGATGGCCGCCAGCTCCACCTCGCCGTATCGCCGCCCCAGCGCCAGCGCGATCAGGTGGTCGGCGAACGCCGGGTTCTTCGGCAGCAGCGACCCGTGGATGTACGTCCCGTACGCGTTGCGATACACCGCGCCTTCCGTCCCGTCCGCGCCGTTGTTCCCGTTCCCCGACCGCACCGTCGCCAGCGGCCGCACCCCCGCCCCCAGGTGCGTCCGTCCCCCGTGGTTCTCGAACCCAACGATCGTGCCCGCCGCTTGCAGGGGCACGCCGCGGCGTGCCCGGTCTTCGTGGTGAAACCCCGCCGCAGGCCCATCCCACTCTACGACGATGTTCCCGATGAGCCGCTTCGCCTTCTCGCCCGGATGCTCCGTGTGCAGGTCGAAGATCCCCACGCCCGGCAGCTCCGCGCCCGTCGACTCGCGATAGAACCGCCCGAAGAGCTGATACGCGCCGCACACCGCCAGCAGCACCACGCCGGCCTCCACTGCCTCCCGCACCGCGTCCGCCTTCGTCGCAAGCAGGTCCTCGACGACGTTCCGCTGCTCCCGGTCCTGCGCGCCGCCCGCGAAGATCAGGTCGGCTGATGCTGCGTCGAAACGGTCGCCGATGCCCAGCTCCACCAGCTCGAACCCGATCCCCCGCGCCTCGCAGCGATGCCGCAGGCACATGATGTTCCCGCGGTCGCCGTAAATGTTCATCAACCGCGGATACAGATGCGCCACGCGCAACGTCATCGAGCTCACAGACGCCTCGTTCATGAACCCTACCCGTTTGTCTATCCGTCCCTAATCTGTTTCATCTGCTGATTGGCCCTATTCCTCCCAGAAGTGCCCCGCGCCCGCGCGCTTCGCGATGATCTCCCGCACCTCCAGCATCGCCGTGTATGTCGGCAGCACGTACAGCGTCTCGCCCTCCGGCGCCGCCTCGATCGCGCGCTGAAAGGCTGCGCCCGTGTCGTGCTCGATCGCGACCTCGTCGCCGAAGCCCGCGTACTTCAGCCGCAGCGCCAGGTCCTCCGCGCGCGTGCCCGCCGCCAGCGTCCACTCCGTCTGGGGCCGCACCAGCTCGTAGTCCGCGTCCCAGATCCACGAGATGTCGCGCCCGTCCGCGATACCGTCGTTCAGGAAGAACAGGATCCGCTTGCGCCCGGGCCGCGACGCCACGGTCCGCAGCACCTGGTTCAGCCCCGTCGGATTCTTCCCCAGCATCACCCGTACGTCGCGCCCCTCGACCTGGAAGCGCTCCTGCCGCCCGAACGCCGCCGAGAACCCCTCCAGCGCCGTCACGGTCGCCTCCCGCGGCAGCCCCAGCGCCGCCGCCCCGGCGACCGCCGCCAGCGCGTTGTACGCGTTGTACAACCCCGTCAGCGGCAACCGGACCCGCAGCTCGCCTTCGGCCGTCGCGACCGTCATCTCCGTCCCGTCGTCCCCGGTAGCCACCCGCGTAATCCGCACGTCGGGCGCGGGGCGTGCGTTCCCGCACGAGGGACAGCGCCAGTGCCCGACATGCCCGTAGAACGTGACCGTGTACGCGAGATCCGCGCCGCACTCCAAACACGTCCGGAAGTCCGACGCGTGTTCCACCGCGTCCCCGCCGGCGCTCGCGTCCTCCACCCCGTAGTACACCACCGGCCCCGCATACCCCCGCCCCAAATGCGCCACCGCCGGATCGTCCGCATTCAACACAATGGTGGGTAGGCCAGGTTCCAGGCTCTCGGTTCCAGGCTGTCCCCTGTCCCCTGTCCCCTGTCCACCAAGCGCGCTCCGCCACGAGCGTGCCACCGTATCTACCTCCCCGTACCGGTCCAACTGGTCGCGAAACAGGTTCGTGAAGAGAATCACCCGCGGCCGCACCTCGCGCACGATCTCGGGAAGCGTCGCCTCGTCGACCTCCAGGATCGCCAGGCGCCTCGCCGCGTCCGCGATCGATCCCGAAGGCGACGCCTCCTCGACCAGCATCGCCGCCACGCCGCGCATCATGTTGCTGCCGCTGCGGTTGTGCAGCGGCCGAAGCCCGGCCGCCGTCGCGATGCGGTTCAGCATCAGCGTCGTCGTCGTCTTGCCGTTCGTCCCCGTGACAGCGATCGACCCCGCACCGGCCTGCGCCGCCAGATCGCGCACGAGATGCGGGTCGACCCGCAGCGCCGCCACCCCCGCGATGGCCGTGCCGCCACCCCGACCCAGCAGCCGCGAGGCGCCGCCCGCGGCCTTCCCGGCCAGGATCGCAAGCGTCGTGCGGGGATTCATACGGGCAGCGTAGAGGATGCGACGGAGGAGCGGGAACCGGTCATCCGCGTGACCGCACGTACTCCACCGCTCCCCGCACGTTCTCTTCCAGCGGTTCAACGGAGTCGAGGATCAGTCGTTCCTCATCGCACGGCTCGTATTCTGTGCGTAGCTTCTCGACATCCGCCCACGACGGCTCGTAGATGAAGCCGGAGATGTTCCGTCGCCGCGATTCGATTCGCCGCCGGTGAAGCTCGGCGTCCGAGCAGATACATTCGATCAGCGGCCGCCGCACCGCGAACTCCGCGGCAAGCTCCCGCCACCATGCGCGCGGGATCTCGACGTAGTTCGCCGCATCGACGACCGCTGACTGCCCCAGCTCGAGCTGCGATCGAGCCAGCATGAGCGCCAGGTCATAGGCGGCGTAGCCGGAGCGATGCTCGCGCGTGATCCCGGCGCGAATAAGCGTGGCCTCGATCGGATCGACCGAGAATACGGGCGCGCCGATGGCCATCGCGACCGCCTCTGCGATCGCACTCTTCCCGGTCCCGGGCAGCCCCATCATCACGACCAGCATCCGCGCCCCCCGTTCCCTACTCCATGTCCTCAGGTTGATGGAAACCTCGCGGGAACCGCCGGCAGCGCCGGGCAGCCACCCCCTAACCACTAATCACTAACGACTAACGACTACCCTAGTGCATCTCCTGCCCGCCCGAGATGTTGATCGCCTGCCCCGTCATGTAGTCGGCGTCGTCGCTCGCCAGGAACGTGATCACCTTCGCCACGTCGGCCGGATACCCGACGCGCCCCAGCGGGATCGTCGGCAACGCCGCCTTGATCCCCGCCATGAACTGCTCGTCGCTGATGTTCAGCCCCATCCCGGCGCCGCGCAGCAGCGGCGTGTCGATCGTCCCCGGACACACGCAGTTCACGTTGATCTTGTGCGCGCCCACTTCCTTCGCGAACGCCTGCGTAAAGAGGATGATCCCCGCCTTCGACGCGCAGTACGGCGTCAGCAGCGGATACCCCGTCTTCCCCGCCTGCGATGCCACGCTGATGATGCGCCCGCCGCCCCCCTGCTTGATGAACTGCTTCGCCGCCAGCTTGCTGCAGAGGAACACTGACTTCAGGTTCACCGCGATCGTCCGGTCCCACGCCTCCTCCGGCATGTCGATGATCTGCACCGGCGGATTCCCGATCCCGGCGTTGTTCACCAGCACGTCCAGCCGCCCGAACTTCGCGATCGTCGCGTCGAAGAAGCCCTGCACGTCCGCGCTGCTGCTCACGTCGCCCTGCAGCGTGACGTACTCCACGCCCATCCCGCTTGCGTCGAGCTCCTTCGCCGTCTCGTCCAGGTGCGACTGCTCCAGGTCGACCAGCGCCAGCTTCGCCCCCTCTTTCGCGTACCGCAGCGCCACCCCCCGCCCGATCCCGCGCCCCCCGCCCGTGATGATGGCCACCCTGTCCTTCAGCAACATCGATTAACTCCCACCGCGCTATGTCGTCCGTCGTGCGAGGCCAGTGTTCGTGTCGATTGCGGCTCAGGCAAGTGCGTCATCTCCGGACCTGACCAGGTCCAGGTTCGCCCGCGCCACTCCCTCGTGAATGACGATGAGGCGGCGTTCGCGAAGGTACGCAATGTCCCTTGCCAGCGTCTTGTCGCTCAGCCTGCGATACAGCCGCCCGAGCCTGTGCGTTCCGTCCTGAATCGCGGACACGGGCGTCTCCTCGATCAGACCTGTCGCCAGCGCATACAGCCGCTCGCCCGTCTTGGCGTGCAGCCTGCTCTGCTCGATGAGGAGCGCGCGCGCATGGCGCTCGAATGCTCCGATCGTCAGATCGTTGAGCGCGAGGTCCCACATCTCCTCCAATTCAGAGACGAAACCGCCCACGCCAAAGACGACGAACCCCGTGAGATCGCGCGTCGTTCCGGTCTGGATCTGCTCGAGACACCGTATGTACTCGGCGTGATGATTGTAGTAGTGATTTGAAAGCGAATAGAACCCGAGCACGTTCAACCCGGCCTGATACAGGATCCAGCTTTCCACGCCTCGCGATGTCCTGCCGTTGCCGTCGCCGAACGGATGAATGCTGACGAGATAGAAATGCGCCGCGATCGCCCGCACGATCGGATGCAGCCCGCGCGCCGGGCCGTTCAACCACCGGATGTACGCCGGCATCAGGCGCTCGATGGCATTTCGTGTTCGCGGTGGTGAGTATCGTCCGACCGTCACCGCGTGGCTGCGGTACACGCCCGGAATGTTGTGTTCGTATAGCACGCCGTCTGTAAGCAAGCGGTGAATCCGGGAGATCACCGCTTCCGTGACCGGTTTGCCTGGCTCTTCCCGCAGCGTCGTGGCGATGTCTTCCATAGCAAGCGCCGCATTGCGGACCTCGTGCTCCGTCTGTGCGCGCGTTTGTGGCAGGACCGGGCGGTCGGCAGGCGTTTCCAGGATGCGGGCGGCCTCCTCCTCCGTCACCTCGATGCCCTCGATGCCGGTCGTCCCGCGCACCGCCCGGCTGATATTCAGCCTGTCGAGCGACCTCCGGAGCTTCGCCGAAACCGGCAACGCCTGAAGCTTCTCCGCCAGCGCCTCCGCCCGCGTCAGGAGCGCAACCAACTCCGGGGCAGCCGTGCCGATGTGCAGGTCGAAGTCGATGGCCATAATATGTCCTGTAAGTTGTCCGGTTCTATGGACCGGAATTAGATTCAGATTAGACGAAGGGTCCATATCATGTCCAAGATATTGTCCCTTGAAATGTCCGGGCCTGTCCTGGCGCTTGACCGCCTCCCCTGCCCTCCCTACGCTGATCTCGAACATCTGACCTGATCGAGACAGGCGCCCCGTGCCCCCACTCACCACCGCCGAAGACCGCCTCCGCAAGGTCCTCGAGCTTGAACGCGCGAAGGGCTGCAACGACCGCGCCGTCACCGCCGGCCTCGATTCCTTCCTGAAGAACCTGGCCCGCAACGACGCCCGCGACCTCACCTCCCCCGTCTTCGCCCAGCTCCAGTCCCTCCCCGTCGCCGGCTACCGCTCCCTGACCCCGCTGAAGCGAAAGGCCTGGCTCGAAGCCGTCCTCGCCGCCCTCAAACGCCCGTCGTCGCTTGTAGGGGCGCAGCCTGCTGCGCCCAACACACCCGCGACCACCGCGGCTCGCTCATCGTCCACCTCAACTCCTCAGCCCGGCTCCCCCCTCTCCGCCAACGTGGAGAGGGGGCAAGGGGGGGA
>DATECV010000240.1:0-6037 GCA_035286725.1 Dehalococcoidia bacterium
CCAGCGTAGTGGCCGTCGACGCGGACGAGGAAGGGGTGCCGGCGCGGGTCCGTGAAGTAGTCGGGCAGGTAGCGGTAGCCGAAGCGGCCGTCCTCGCCAACGTCCTCATCCGCGAACTGGGTGAAGTCGTACGAATACAGCTCCAGGAGGTTGGCGAGCGTCTCTCGCTGCGCTTCCGTCGCGCGCTGGATCTCGACGTGCACGGCTAGCGTGCCGTCCAGCCGCCGTCTACGACGTAGGAGGCGCCGGTGACGAACGACGACTCGTCGGAGGCGAGGAAGAGGGCGACGGCGGCGACCTCTTCGGGCGTGCCCATGCGGCCCAGGGCGGAGTTGTCGTTCATGTAGTCGGTGAGGTTGAAGTCGACGAGCGGCTTCGTCATGGCGGTCTCGATCCAGCCGGGGTTGATGCAGTTGACGCGCACGCCACGGCGGCCGTAGTTGGTGGCGTAGTGCTTGGTGAGGCCGACCACGCCGTGCTTGGAGGCGGTGTACGCCTCGACGCCGGGGAACGGCACACTGATGAGGCCGAGCATCGACGAGAGGCTGACGATGGAGCCGCCGCCGCTCGCGGCCATGGCTTCGGCGCCGTGCTTCAGCCCGTAGTACACGCCGTTCAGGTTGATCTCGATCGTCCTGTCCCAGTCCGCGCCGCCCGCCACCCCGGCGTTGTTCACCAGGATGTCCAGCTTGCCGAACTTCGCGATCGTCTCGTCGATCGCTCCCTTCACGTCAGCTTCTTTCGACGTATCGCAGTGGTTCACCAGCGAGGGCGTCTCGATCTCCGCCGCCACGGCGTGTGCCGCGTCGTCGTTGATGTCCGAAACGACGACCTTCGCCCCCTCCCACGCGAACCGCAGCGCGATCGCCCGGCCGATGCCCTGGCCGGCGCCCGTGACGAGCGCGCTCTTCCCCGCAAGCCTGTCCGCCATCATCCGTCTCCTGTGCCTGTTCCCGAATCTGGATCGGCGCCACTTTGACACGCCCGCAGCCCTCGATCCACCTGGCGCGAATCTAACCAGCACCGCTGATATAGTGCCGCGTTCAGGCCGGAGGAGCGCGTGGCCGTCGATCCGTTCGAGTTCCGCACCATCGTCGGCCACTTCGCGTCCGGCGTGACGATCATCACCTCCGCCGAAGGCGACCTGCTCCACGGCATGACCGCGAACGCCGTCGCGTCGCTTTCACTCGATCCCGTCATGCTCCTTATCTGCGTCGACAAGACGGCCTACTCCCACGAGTCCATCGCCCAGGCCGGCGCCTTTGGCGTGAACATCCTCGCCGAGCACCAGGAGGCCGTCTCTCGCCTCTTCGCCAAGCACTCGGAGCCCGAATCCGGCTCTCTCCGCGGCCAGCCCTATCGGATCGGTGACACCGGCGCACCCCTGCTCGCCGATTGCCTCGCGTACATGGAATGCCGCGTGAAGGACGTCGTCGAGGGTGGCGACCACTCCATCTTCCTGGGCGAGGTCGTGGATCAGGCTGTCGTCAACAGCGATGCGCGTCCGCTCGTGTTCTATCGGGGCGGATATCACTCGCTCGCCGGTTAGGCGCACCTGCCATGAACCGCGAAGGCCGCCTCGCGTCGATCGATATCCTCCGCGGCTTTGCCATCGTCTGGGTCATCTCCTACCACCTCTGGACCGACCTGCGCTTCCCCGACGTCTACCCGCGGCAGTCCGACGCTTTCCGCGAGGTGCCCCGCCAGCTCGCCGATGCCGACGCACTCGGGGCCATTGCCGCGGCCTTCGGGGCGTTCCTCCGCGTGGGATACATGGGTGTCCCCCTCTTCATGATGCTCAGCGGCCTTTCGCTCACGCTCGTCGCGCTGCGTCGCGGCGCGGCGCCGTCGCGCCAGTGGCGGCTGCTCCCGCGCCGCGTGCGGCGCCTCCTCCTCCCGTACTGGGCGGGGTTTGCGATCACCGTGGCGTTTGCGGCCGCGCTCGCGCTCGTCCAGTGGCAGCGCCACGGTGGCGCCCCCTTCCCGGACTACCTCCGCGACGGCGACATCAATCTGCACAGCGACCAGTTCATCGCGGGCGCCCTCCTGGTCCCGCGCATGTTCCGGGCCGAATGGCAGTTCGCACCTGAAGGATCGCTCTGGTTCGTGCTCGTCGTCGTGCAGTACTACCTGCTCTTCCCGCTCCTGTTCGCGGCGTTGCTCCGCGTAGGCCCGGCGCTGTTCGCTGTCTCCACACTTGGCATCACCGTCGTTGCGCTTTCCGTCATGGTCGCCATCAACGGCGAGCTCCTCGGTCATCGGAGCTGGATCGAGATGGGTTCACCGTTCCGGCTCATGGAGTTCGGCGCCGGCATGAGTCTCGGCTACGTGCTCGTGCGCGGGCCCCAGGCCGTGCGCGCCGCCGCCGCCCGCACGCCGGCGGTGATGGGAGCCGTCGCCGTTGGAGCAGCGGCATTCGTCGCCGGCTGCCTCATCGCGCCCGACCGCGGGTACCTGTCCGTCACGCAGTGGCCGCTCATCGTCGTTGGGCTCGCGCTGATCTCGCTTCCCGTCCTCGCCAGGAGCCCGGGCCGCCTCGAGGGTGCGGCTCCCGCCCGCGTTCTCGCCCGGGTCGGCATCGTCTCCTACACGACGCTCATCGTCAGCGAACCGCTCCGGTCCATCACCCACACGTTGCGCTCGGAGCACGCCTCCCCCGGGTGGCTCGCGTTGTGGGTTGTCGCGGGCTTCATCCCCCTCACGCTCGTGCTCGCCCGCCCCCTCGCCGTCAGCCTCAGGCTCGTCGAGGCGGGCCGGCCGCCCACGGGGATCGATGATCTCTTCACGCGTGATCGTTCCCCAGACCCCGTACCCGCCCCCTACGAGGTTCAGCCGCCTGCCACGCCTTAACAAGGGATCCGCACACTGCGTTGCCGCCTCAGGGTGCCGATGCTACGATCGCCGCAATGGGCGCATCAGCGGCACCCTGATATATTGGCGCCGTCTATCGCAGGGGACGCGACTGCATGGCCGTTGCAGCAACGCAGATCACGCTCTTCGAGCGCCCTGAGCCCCGGGCTCTGAGCCTCGCCCTCCGCGCGGTGGCGCGCCACATTCCCCTCCTCGCCGTCATCGGCCTCGTCATCGGCATCCACGTCCCGACGATGCACTACTACTTCTTCGGCGACGATTTCCTCGTCCTGGGTGACATCCGCTCGCGCAGCTTTCCCGACTACATGCGAGACGTGGTCTACCTGCGCGACATGACGCCGAACTGGCGCCCCCTCACGATGCTCGTCTACTGGGGCGAGTACCGCCTCTTCGGCCTCGATGCGATGTCCTGGCGGATCGTGAACCTCACACTGCACATCGCGACGGTCGTCGTGCTGTACACCTTCGTGCTCGCGCTCACGAAGCGCCTCTTCGTCGCGCTTGCCGCTGCCATGGTGTTCGCGGTGTCGGCGTCCGCCGTCCACACCGTCACCTACATCACGGCCTTGCCGCACGTCTTCAGCCAGTTCCTCCTCATGTCGGCGCTGCTGTCGATGCACGTGTACGTCAGCCGCGGCGAGCGCCGAATCGGTTGGTACGTCCTGTCGCTGGCCCTCTTCGTCGCCGGCTTCCTCGCCAACGAGGGCGGCGTCGTCCTGGGTGCGGCGATCGTTGTCTACTACGCGCTCTACTCGTTCGCGAAGCGGCGCGACGTACTGGAGTTCTCCCTGAAGATGACGCCGTTCGTCCTGTCGGGCGTCCTGCTCGTCGGTGGGCTCAGCGGCTGCGGGTGCCAGGGCGTCGACGGCGGCTTCTACGGCGTCGGCATGCACATCCCGCTGGAAACCTTCGTGTACATGTCGCGCCTCGCGTACCCGGTCGGCGACATTGATCTCCGCCCCTCGGCGATGGAGTGGGCGTGGGGTTCGGTGGTGCTCGGGTTCGCCGTCTTCTTCGTGATCCGCGGCCCCAATGTCGCGCGGATCGCGGCCGTGGGCATGGTCATCGCGGTCATGCCGTACGTCCCCGGCAAGATCTGGACCGCCACGCGCTACAGCTACATGGCCACGCCGTTCTTCGCCGTCCTCGTCGCGGTCGCGGCCGGGTTCGTCTTCCACTACGCCACACGCCTGTGGAGGCACGGGGCCTATGTCCTCGGCGCGCTCGCCATCGCGGCGGTCGGTGGTCTCTACTCCTGGCAGACGATTCACCAGACGCAGCCGTTCCTCAAGGAGACGGCCCGCTGGGAGCTCCTGGCGCACGACCTGAAGGAGGAGTACCCGTCGGTGCCGAGCGGTTCGACCGTGTACGTCATCGACGAGGAGGGCACCTGGTCGAATCCGTTCTGGCAACCCACGTGGATGACCTCCGTCGGCATCGCGCTGTACGGGCCCGACGTGAAGGTGCGGGCGCTACCGGCGACGCACTTCGAGGCGCTGAAGAAGGCGCTGCCAAACCAGACCGAGTTCTACGTCGTCGAGCTGGATGACGGCCATCTTGTCCGCGTGGCGGACCAGACCGCCACGCGTTAGCTTCCGCTACCTTCCCGTGAATCACCCTGTACCCTGTAGCCCGTGAGCGTCGAAACGCCCGCGGCCGCGCGCCTCGACCGGAGGCCGCCCGCCGCAACCGAAGCCGTGCCAGCGCCGCCAGCCCGTCCGCGCCGGCTCCGCCGCCTCGACATCATCCTCGCCCTCGCCGTTTTCGTGACCGCGATCGTGCCGCGCGCCGCGTGGATCGCGTACAACGACCGGCCGCCGCAGGGGCTGAACGACCCGGCGCTGTACATGCTGTTCAGCGAGTTCATCGCAGACGGGAAGGGGTACATCCGCCCCCCGGCCGACTTCCCGGGCGCCTACACCGGCCCCGATGACCCGAACCTGGCGAGCGCGGGGCATGAGATCGCGTACTACCCGGTGGGGTACCCGGCGACGGTGGGGGCGCTGAAGAAGGCCGGCGATATCTTCGGTTGGGGCCGCAGCACCTTCTCCGTGAAGATGGCGAACGGCATGTTCGGCGCCATCACGTCGGTGATGGTGTTCCTCCTGGCCCTCCGCCTGTTCGATCGTCGCGTCGCCGTTCTAGCGGGCGTGCTGCACGCAGTCTTCCCCAGCCAGGTGTACTACACGGGCACCGTCCTCTCCGAGGCGCTGTTCACGATGCTGTGGATCGGCGCGCTGCTGGCGCTGCTGTGGCATCCGTGGAAGCGTGACGGCACGCCGTGGCCGCAGCTGTTCGCGGTGGGGCTGCTGCTGAGCGCGGCGACGATGACGCGCGGGATCACGCTGATGTTCCCGGCCGTGCTGCTGGTCGTGTGGCTGTTCCAGCTCGGCTCGTGGAAGCGGGCGCTGGGGCAGGCGCTGATCGTGTGGGCGGGTGTGGCGGTGTTCATCGTGCCGTGGTCGGTGCGGAACTCGCTCGCGTTCGGCACGCTCGTCGGCCCGTCGACGAATCTCGGAGACGATCTCTGCATTGGCAACTACTACGGGGCGCAGGGCGCGTTCACGCTGCAAGGGAAGTGCTTCGAGGGGACGGAGGGGCTGCCACCGCACGAAGTGGAGATCGAACGCAACCGCGAGGGGACGAAGATCGCCATCAAGGACGTGCTCAATCATCCCGCCCGGATGCCGAAGCTCGTCGCGCAGAAGGCGTACTGGCTGCTGTACAAGGACGACGACGGGATCTGGGCGGCGGAGTCGTACGGGAACGACTACTTCATCCCGGGCTTCCGCCGCGAGGTCCTCGCCTTCGCCGCGAACAGCATCTACTACGCCACAGGGCTCCTCGTGATCGCGGGCGGCCTCGCGTTCGCGCTCTCCCGCGACTGGCGCCGCCTGATCGTGATCCTGGGTCTGCTGTACTGCCTCGCTGTCCCTCTCGCCTTCTTCGGCGATCCGCGCTTCCACTTCCCCGCCATCCCGCTGGCGGTCGTCGTTGCCGCCTGGGTGATCGTCAGCCTCTGGGGCCGGCGCGCGGGCGCGCACTCCACCGTGGAGGCGCTCGCATGACGCCGTTGCGCCGGTACTTCACGTCGATCGACGGCAAGTGGCTGCTCGCCGTCTTCGCGGTCGCCCTCGTCGTGAGGCTCCTCGCCCTCGCCTACGTA
>DATECV010000241.1:0-4396 GCA_035286725.1 Dehalococcoidia bacterium
GACATCATCGAGGCGTCCTGGCTCGCCCTGTCGGACTCGCTGGAGTACTTTCTCGTGAAGCGCGCCGGCTCGGCGCCCGGATGACCCCGGACTACGCCGTGGCGGCCGCTTCCGTCATGGCCGAGAGTATCGTCTCCGTCGAGGGCATCCCGCGCTGGTAGAACTTGACCTTGCCGTCGCGGCCGATGCCGGCGACCGTCCGGTTCACCACCGTCAGCAGCGGTATCGGCATCAGTGCGTCGTACGCACGGGATACGCGTGCCCCGTCGTCCAGCAGCAACGGCGTGCGCAGTCCGTGCTTCTCGACGAAGCGCTGGTGCGCCTTCACGCTGCCGGGGTTCACGCCGAACACCGCGACGCCCGCGGCCTGGTACTTGTCGTAGTCGTCACGCGCCGCGCAGAGCTGCGCCGTGCACCCGGGCGTGTTATCCGCCGGATAGAACATCAGCACCACGGCCGAACGGCCGCGGAAGTCCCCCAGGCGGACTGTGTTGCCCTGCTCGTCCTGCAGTTCAAAGTCGGGTGCGTCCTGGCCTACGTTCAGCATGCTCATCGCCTCCTGCACGTTGATACGGCAGCATACCCGCCTTGGATGACCGTCGGGACGCAGCATGTCGGCGTACAAGAGGAAGCGGCCGCCCGGGGGTTGGGCGGCCTCTTCCTTATCGGGGGTGTGGCTGCTTGCTCTTAGTAACCGGAGACCTCGCCGTCACCGCGCCCGGTCCAGCGCGACTGCGGGACGTTGCGCGACCAAAGGTTGTCGTCCGCCGAGTTCGGGAATCGCCTGGTCTTGCCGCAGACCTTGCACGAGCCCGTGCTGTATTCCCCGTTGGGACTGGCGATGACCCAGTGGTGCGGGTGCGCGGCCTTCGGCGCCGGTGTGACCTTCTTCTCTTCCCTGACTGCGGTCTTCATCACTGTGTCTCCTTCCCACCGTCCTCTTCTTCCTCGTATTACGCTCGAGAGGGCGGCTCGGTGCCATAGTATGGCACCGTACTTTATACAGTGTCAAGCCAGGGACGGTTTTATCTGTAATGAATTGCTAAACTGGAATCGAGCTTCACCGATCCGCCTCGGCTATACTGCCCCTGGCGCCACAAAGCGGCCTGTATGCATTCGACAAAAACTGAAATCCTCGCTCATCTCAAACGCAACGACGGCTCGACCGTCGACGGCATCGCCTCCTCCCTGAATCTGGCCCCTATGACCGTACGTCAACACTTGATGGCCCTCGAGCGCGACGGCATGGTGCGGGCGGAAGAGGTCCGCCGACCCACCGGCCGCCCCCACTTCCGCTATCTCCTGACCGACGACGGCCACCGTAGGCTGTCCGACGGATACGACCGCTTGCTGGCCCTCCTCGTCGAGCAGGCGGGCCTGTCGACGGCGAACGGCGCCCACACGCCCGCGGAGCGGCGCGATGAGCTGTTCCGCACCGCCGCCGTCGCCCTCGCCGGACGCCACGCCGCCGAGCTGCGCGGCCTCGCCCCTGCGGCGCAGGCCGAGCGCGCAGTCGATATTCTGCGGCTGCACGGCGGATTCGCGGAGTGGCACGACCTGGGCGAAGGCGTCGAGATCCGCGACTTCGGCTGCGTCTATCGCGAGACCGTGTCCCGCGTTGGGCCGTGCGCCTGGCACGAAGCGTTCCTCTCCACCCTCCTCGATGCGGACGTGCGGTTCGCCGCCGGCGCGCCGACGGGCTGCGCCGTGTGCTGCCGGTACATTATTCGCGCGCGCCTGCCCGTGGCCGCGTTCGACTTGAAAGGGACGGCATGAGCGTCAGCGAGCAGGATGTGCTGCGCGCCTTGAGCGCGATCGAAGACCCGGACCTGCACCGCGATATCGTGTCGCTGGGATTCGTGCAGAAGCCGGAGATCAACGACGGCGCCGTGAACGTGCGCATTGTGCTGACCACCCCAGCCTGCCCCGTCCGGGACAAGATCGAAACCGACGCCCGCGATCTCATCCTCGCGCTCCCGGGCGTGCGCGAAGCGAACGTCACCATGGAGGCCAGCGTGCCGCAGCACCGCGGCGGCCAGCAGCACCCTATCGAGGGCGTCCGCAACATCATCGCCATCGCCAGCAACAAGGGCGGCGTCGGCAAGTCCACCGTCGCGACCAACCTCGCGGTGGCGCTCGCCTCGCTGGGTGCGCGCGTCGGGCTGCTCGATGCGGACATCACCGGCCCCAACATCCCGACGATGATGGGCATCGGCCAGGGCACGCAGGCGGAGGGCCCGGGCGGCCTTCGCGTCGAGGAGCGCCACGGCGTCAAGGTGTGCTCCATCGGCTTCGTGCTGCCGCGCGGCACGCCCGTCGTCTGGCGCGGCCCCATGATCGGCACCGCCGTACGCCAGCTCCTGCACGACATCTCCTGGGGCGAGCTGGACTACCTGCTCATCGACCTGCCGCCCGGTACCAGCGATGCGGCGATGAGCATGGCCCAGGAAGCGCCGATCTCGGGTGTCGTCGTCGTCAGCACTCCCCAGGACGTGGCGCTGGAGGATGCCGCGAAGGCCGTATCGATGTTCGACAAGCTCAACGTGCCGATCTTCGGCATCATCGAGAACATGAGCTACTTCGTGTGTCCCCACTGCGGCGACCGAACCGAGATCTTCGGCCACGGCGGCGCGCGCCAGGCGGCCGACGACCTGGGGCTGGAGTTCCTCGGCGAGCTCCCCCTCGATCCGGAGACGCGGCGAGGCGGGGATGAGGGGACGCCCGTGGTCGTATTGGCTCTGTCCAGGCCAGAGTCTGCGACGGCGGAGAGCCCGCAGGCGCGGGCGTTTATCGATGTAGCGAAGCAGGTAGCGGCTCGATGCAGTGTGTTGGAGTATGCAGCGGGAGCGTGATGATTGGTTAAGTTCTTCGGGAAGCCACGCAAGGACACGCGAAGATCGAAGGCAGGCACGGCCGCGGCAGAGCCCGCGCCTGCCAACGGCGCCGCCACGGCGCCGCCCGGACCACCGGCGAGGAAGACAGCCGCCACGAAGTCCGCGACCAGCGGGGGAACAGGCTCGACCACAACGTCGAGGGCTTCGTCCACGGCAGCCGCCGCAACCGCAGCCGCCCCAACCGCCGCGACCAAGACGCCGAGCCGTACGCGGCGCGCTCCCGTCACCCGGCCGCCGCGCCGCGACTGGGCGGCGGAGGCGGCGGCGCTGCCGATCGGTACCCCTTCGCCGGTGCCGTCGTCGCTGGCGGTGGCTCCATCCTCGGACGACGACGGCAGCGCAGCTCTGGCGAAGCGGCGGCGCGGCACCCGCGGCGGTCGCGGCCGCAAGAAGCCCGGCGCCGTCGGTGAGGCCGCCGGCACGGCCGAGCTGCCCCAACTGCCGGAGCTCGAGGCCGGAACGCTGGAGGCCGTCGTGGCCCACCAGGCGGCCGTGCTCGAGCAGTTCACGCGCGAGATCGGCGCCACGCTGAAGTCGTTGCAGACCGCCGTGTCGGACATGCAGTCCCGCGTGGGCGAGGGCGGCGGCGCGATGACGGCGCACCCCCGCGTCGGCATCTTCGTCGACGTCCCGAACCTGATCTACGCCGCGGAACGCCGCAAGATCGACCTCGATTTTGGCCGCGTGCTCGAGTACTTCACGCGCGGGCGGGAGTTCGTGCGCGCCACCGCGTACGCGCCCATCACCGACGACCCGCAGGCCAAGCTGGAGAGCCAGCGGTTCGCCCACCACTTCATCGGACACCCGTACCGCATCGTCACCAAGCCGCTGAAGCGGTTCAGCGACGGCAGCATGAAGGCGAACTTCGATATCGAGCTCGCCGTCGACATCCTCACCATGTCCGAGCGCCTCGACGTCGTCGTACTGATGTCCGGTGATGGCGATTTCGTGCGCGTAGTGGAGCTCGTGGCCAGCCGCGGCGTGCGCGTCGAAGTCTGCGCCTTTGCCGAGGCGGCGGCGACCGAGCTGCGCGCCGTAGCGGATCGGTTCATCGATATCGGCCTCCACCTGGACGAATTCAAGACACGGAAGTGAGCTGGTGGGGCAGTCGCTGGTCGGAGTTTGCTCGGCAAAACTGTGCATCTTCGCACGGAACGAGCTGTGACGCTGCGATTTTCGTAGGCTGGTCGCCGATGATTGTCGATTTGGCATCGTACTAGTCTTCCCCTGGCCAGCCGGTTGCCGGTTCTTCGTGGGCGCCACGAACCCCTTCCCTACCCGAGGGCGACGCGTGTCCGCGGTGCCTTTTGAGGGGAGCGTGCGACAACGGGGCGGGATCTCCAAGCGAGCCGGATCACTTTCGAAAGATCTGGTGGACTGGAGTCTGGCGCCGCGCCGGCGTTCACCGATGCGCCGGTCGTTCCAATGCGCGCCCGAGCGGGGTATCATCGCGGACATGAACCGGGACGACATCGAGCGGAAAATCGCGGACCACGGCATCG
>DATECV010000242.1:0-2779 GCA_035286725.1 Dehalococcoidia bacterium
AGCGCCTCCAGCTCCATCAGAAACACCGCACCCACGGCCTTCGCCCCCAGCATCCCCACCAGATCGCACGCCGCCCGCGCCGTCCCGCCCGTCGCCAGCACGTCGTCCACGATCACCGCCCACTCACCCGCGGGCCCAACAGCCCCTACCCCACCCCCAACCCCTCCGCTACCGTACCCCCGCATGTCACCCGGGCTCGCCACCTACCGCACCGTCTTCCAAATCCCACACGTCTATGCCCAGTGGCTCCTCCTGCGCGACCTCCAATCCTACTTCCGTCCCAGTTCCTCTACGTCGCCGTCGATTCCGGTCTCCTCCCGGCGCTCGCGGCACCGCGCACGCGCGATGAGCTCGCCCGCGATCTCGCGATCTCTTCCTTCTACATTGCGCTCCTCCACACGCGCGACCGGTTCCATCAGCTTGCCCTGGAGCTTTACGGGGAGCTCGCTGCGGAAAGGCCTGTGGTGTTCGTGACGAGCGAGGCTGTGCTCGTCGAGACGCTAACGCGGCTCTCGAAGTACGGGCCGTTCTTGAGAAAGGCAGCCGCCGAATTCGTGGCGGGCTTACCGGAAGAGCCAAGAGTCGTTGTTGAAGACCAGACTCGGACGCTCTTTTTCGCCGGCCTGGATCTCTACCGTCGCCGCCTCGACAAGAACTACAGCATGACCGATTGCATGTCGATGGTAATCTGCCGCGAGCGCGGCATCACCGATGTCCTGTCCGCGGACCACGACTTCGAGCAGGAAGGGTTCGCCGTCCTGCTGAAGCGGCAACGCTGAGCCCGCTCACACCGCCGGACCGGGGCTCGTGCGCGCCGATTCCCTGCCCAGCTCCGTCGCCGGCGGCGCGCCGTCGATGTACTCCCGCACGATCGCTTGCCACGGGCCCCGCGCGTGCAGGCTCCCCAGCAGCCCGGCCAGCCCGAAGTTGATCCGCGTCAGGAACAACATGCCTTCAGGCACGTTGCAGTGCTGGTTGATGCGGCCGCCCAGACCGGTGGCCTGCGTGTTGTGACCGATCATCTCCGCAGCCAGCTCCGGCGTGAACGTCACTTCCTCCTCGACGATGGGCGCCCAGTACCAGCGCATGTGGTCCCACAGGTTCTCCGTCGTGAACGGGGCGTCCGGGCGCAGGATGCCCGCGTCCTCGACGGCGGAGCGCCACTCCTCGAGGTCGTGCCGCATAACGGCCCTGAGGATGCGGACGAACTTCACGATGGTGTCCTTGCTGAACTCGACGACGCAGCCGTAGTCGACGAATGCGACGCGCCCGTCATCGCACAGCAGGTAGTTGCCCGGGTGCGGATCACCGTTGAAGAGGTCGTGACGGTAGATCGAGCCGAAGCAGTAGCGGAAGATGATCTCCGCGATCCGCGTGCGCTCTTCCTGGGGAAGTTCGAGCGCAGATGCGAATGGGCGCCCTTCGATCAGCTCCTGCGTCAGCACGTGTGGTGTCGTCAGCTCGTGATACACGCGCGGAACGCGGATGAAGGCGTGGCCCTCGAAGCGGTCGTGGAACCTCTGCTGCCAGTGCGCCTCCCGCACATAGTCCAGCTCGCCCAGGATGCCGTCCTTCAGGTCCCCTACGATCGTGCCCGCGTCCAGCCCGCGCGACAGCACGCCTGCCATCGAGACCAGGAGGCCGGCGTTCGCCAGGTCGTGCGCGATCGCCTCCCGAACGCCGGGATACTGCACCTTCACCGCGACGCGAGCTCCGTCGTGCAACGTCGCCCTGTGGACCTGTCCGATCGACGCCGCCGCGAGGGGCTCGTGCTCGAAACGTCGGAACAGCTTTTCCGGCGGCAGCCCGAACTCCCGCTCGATCACCTCCCGGACCAGCTCGTACGCCATCGGCGGCGCGTTCGCCTGCAGCGTCGCGAGCTGCGCGCGCGCTTCCCTGGGGAGCGTGCCGGACATGAGCGAGAGTATCTGCCCGAACTTCATGAAGGCGCCCTTCATGTCCCCCATCGTTCGCGTCACGTCCTCGGCTGTGCGCAGGACGAACTCCTCACGCTTGCGGCGCCTGCGTTCGCCCCAGGCCGCGTACGTCCCCGCCCAGCGCACGACCGCGCGCCCGGCAAGCCGCACAGGCCGGAGCGAGCGGGAGATGCGCCCGCCGCCCACGTGCCGGTTGTGTGTGGTCATCGAATCATTGTGGCAGAGGCGGCGCGCACGATCAGGTGAGCGCCCGCTTGAGGGGCGCGGCGGCCGATCGCGGCTGCACGCGATCCAGGCGAACGGCATCGCAGCCGACCCACGCCGCCGCCTCGCGCAGCGCCGCCGCCATGTCGTCGACCACCGAGGGGTCGTGGAGCGCGACGTTGCGGGCGACGAGCGTCTTCCCCTCGCGCGCGGGGTCCACGTGCCCGGCGATGCGTCCCCCGGCCAGCAATGGCATGGTGAAATACCCATGCACACGCTTCTCCTTCGGGACGTACGGCTCGAAGACCATGTCGTAGTTGAACAGGCGGAACGTGCGTGCGCGCAGGGGGCCGCCGCCGACGCGCGGTTCCGCCCACACGAGCGAGTCGAACGGGGAGATCAGCGTCGCGCGGTACGTCTTCGCGGCACGAGTCTTCAGCGCGTCCGGGTGAGCGAACGCCGGCTCATCCCAGCCCTCGACCTCGACCTGCTCGAGCCCGCTCGAGGCCATCGCCTCGTCGAAGAGGCGCTTCCGTTCGAGTCCTCGTCCAACGTACGACGTGAGCAGCATGTAGTAGTTGGCGATGTCACGCGCCGTGCCGACGCCGAGCGCGCGCGCCGCCTGTCGCACGAGATGC
>DATECV010000243.1:0-7193 GCA_035286725.1 Dehalococcoidia bacterium
TCCGCGCCTTCAGTACAAAGCCAATCTGTCGGTCAGAGAGCAAATTGGACGGCATGGCGACCGCCTTTCTGAACTGGTGTGGACTCGTCGGACGAGCCGCACTGTCGTGACTATGTGAACGCGGCGACGACCTCATCGGAAATACGGCGGTAGAGGTCGAGCTTGTACGGCGGCCGGCTCATCATGACGACGTAACTCACCCCAGCCTCGGCGAATCGTCCGACCACATCCCGGATATGAGCCGCGTCGCCGATCATCATCGTCTCTCGCGCCCGGTCCGGTGTTGTGTTCGCCATGCCCGAAAAGCGCACCCGTAACTGGTCGGCCCGCTCCGGGTCGTCGATCAGCATGAGCGGCGCGAACACCGACCGTGTGATATCCCCTGGATCGCGACCCGCTTCCGCACAATGCTTGTCGAGGATCTCGAGCTTGCGCTTCACCGCGTCGAGGTCGCCCGAGACGTTGATCGCGTCCCCGTAGCGTGCGGCTGTGCGAAGCGTTCGTTTCTCGCCGCCGCCTCCGATGAAGATGGGCGGATGCGGCTTCTGCACGCAGCGCGGCGCGAACGGCGCCTCCCGCAGCTGGTAGTAGCGGCCCGCAAAGTCGACCGGAGCTTCGGACCGGAAGAGAAGCCGGATCATCCGGGTCGCCTCTTCGAGCCGGTCGGAGCGCTCTTTGACGGAAGGAAACGGGATGCCGTAGACGCGGTGTTCGGGCTCGTGCCAGGCCGCGCCCAGGCCGAACTCCAGCCGGCCGTTGGAGATGTGATCGACGGTCGCCGCCATCTTCGCCAGCACGGAGGGATGACGGTACGTCACGCCCGTTACCAGACAGCCGACGCGAATCCGCTCCGTCACCGCCGCACCCGCGGCGAGCGCGGTCCACCCTTCGAGGCACGGCCCGTGGATGTCTTGATTCAGGCCCGGCGGAACGAAGTGGTCGATCGTCCACACGCTGTGGAAGGCGGTTTCGCGGTCGAGGAACTGCCAGAAGTCGCGCAGATGCGACCACTCCACCTCATCCTGACCTGTCTGAATCCCGAAGCGGACCTTGGCAGCCATCTGGAGATCCTTTCTTGCGGCTCACGCGCCGCTGCGCCCGTCACCCGCTCCGCCCGTACACGCCGCCTGCTGCGGGGCACTTCGGGCAGGGTTCATCTTGTCGTGCCGCCCTTCGCCTTCTCGCGCAGCTCGTACAGCCGCGTCATCGCCTCCAGCGGCGTCAGGCTGTCCACGTCCAGCTCCGCCAGCTCCCGCCGCAGCCCGTCGTCCGGCGGCGTCGACGCGAACAGCGAGAGCTGTGGCGCCGCTGGCCCGCGCCCCCTCCGCCCCGCTCCGTCGCTCTCCGACTCCAGCTCCAGCAGCACCTCGCGCGCCCGCTGCACCACTGCCTTCGGCAGCCCCGCCAGCTCCGCCACGTGTACGCCGTAGCTCCGGTCCGCGCCCCCCGCCACGATGCGCCGCAGGAACACGATCCGCCCCTGCTCCTCCGCCACCGCCACGTTGTAGTTCCGCACCCGGGGCAGGTGTCCCGCCAGCTCCGTCAGCTCGTGGTAGTGCGTCGCGAACAGCGTCTTCGCGGCCATCCCCGGCCGGTTGTGCAGGTACTCCACCACCGCCCGCGCGATCGCCATGCCGTCGTACGTGCTCGTCCCTCGCCCGATCTCGTCCAGGATGATGAGCGATCGCGACGTTGCGTTGTGCAGGATCGCGCTCGTCTCCGTCATCTCCACCATGAACGTCGACTGCCCCGACGTCAGGTCGTCGCCCGCCCCCACTCTAGTGAAGATCCGGTCCACGACCCCGATCCGCGCCGCCGACGCCGGCACGTAGCTCCCGATCTGCGCCATCAGCACGATCACCGCCACCTGCCGCAGGTACGTCGACTTCCCCGCCATGTTCGGCCCGGTCAGCACCACGATCTGCGCGTCCGTCGACGAGAGCGCCGTGTCGTTCGGCACGGACGCCCCCGCCGCCAGCGCCCTCTCGACCATCGGGTGCCGCCCGTCCTTGATCTCGATCGTGTCCCCGTCGTCCAGCGACGGCCGCGCGTAGCCGTACCGCGCCGCCGCCTCCGCCAGCCCGCACGCCACGTCCAGCTCCGCCAGCGCCGCCGCCGTCGCCAGCACCTGCGCCGCCGCGGCCGATACCTGCGAGCACACCTGCCGGTAGATCGCCGTCTCCAGTTCCTGCGCCCGGTCCTTCGCGCTCAGGATCTGCGTCTCGTACTCACGCAGTTGCTGCGTGGTGTAGCGCTCCCCGTTCACCAGCGACTGCCGCCGCTCGTAGTGCTCGGGCGCCAGCCCCGCGTTCGCCTTGCTCACCTCGATGTAGTATCCGAACACGCGGTTGTACCCGACCTTCAGCGACTTGATCCCCGTCCGCTCGCGCTCGCCGGCCTCAAGCTCCGCCACGAACCGCCGCACGTCGCGCGTGATCAGCCGCAGCCGGTCCAGCTCCTCGGAGAACCCCGGCCGCACCACGTCCCCCGACTCCACCGTCGCCCCCGGCTCGTCCGCGATCGACTGCGCGATCGCCGCCACCACGTCTCCGCACTCGTGCATCCGCCCCGCGATGTCGGCCACCCGCGCGTCGACCGCGTCGTCGCCAAGCGCGGTACGGATCGCAGGGACAGCCTCCAGCCCGCGGCGCAACGCCACCAGCTCCCGTGGCTGCGCGCTGCCAGCCACGACACGCGCCACCACGCGCTCCACGTCCGGCAGCGACTCCAGGAGATCCCGCAGCCGGGCACGCCGCAAACCGCTCTCGTGGCAGAACGCAACCTCGTCCAGCCGCCGCTCGATCGCCGCGATATCGCACAGCGGCTGCCCGATCCTGCGGCGCAACAGCCGCGCCCCCATCGACGAGCACGTCAGGTCCAGCGTGTGCAGCAGCGACCCGTCACGCCGGTTGTCCAGCCCGGCCGAGAACAGCTCCAGGTTTCGCATCGTGTGCGCGTCGAGGCCGACGTACTCGGCCGCCCGCCACGCCCGGATCGCCGTCACCAGCGGCGCGCTCGCCGCCTGGTTCTCGCGCAGGTACAGGATCGTCGCCGCACACGCGTCCACCACCGCCGACGAGGCCTCCAGCCCGAACGCCTCCGGCGATGCCACCCGGAAGTGCTCCTGCACCGTCACCGTCGCCAGGTCGTGGTCAAACCACAGCGGCTCGCAGCGCGTCAGGTGGTACGCCGCGTCGAGCCACGGCGGCGGCTCGATCCCCGACGGGAGCAGCACCTCCGCCGGCCGGACGCGCGCCAGCTCCGCCGCCGCCGACTCCGCCCGGACCACCCCCGCCACGAACTCCCCCGTTGAGATGTCGACGTAGGCGATCCCGACGTCACCGGCCCACGGGTCGTCTCCTGCCCGGCGCGTCTTCCCCGGCGCCAGGCACGCCAGGTAGTTGTTCGCGCGCTCGTCCAGCAGCGTGTTCTCGATCAGAGTCCCCGGCGTCACCACCCGCACGACGCGCCGGTCCACGATCCCCTTCGTAGTCGCCGGATCGCTCATCTGCTCGCACAGCGCGACCTTGTACCCCTTCGCGATGAGCTTCGCGATGTACCCGTCCACCGCGTGGTACGGGATTCCCGCCAGCGGCACGCGCAGCCCCTTCCCCATGGGCTTCGATGTCAGCGTGATCTCCAGCTCGCGAGCGCACAGCTCCGCGTCGTCGTCGAACGTCTCGTAGAAGTCGCCCAGCCGGAAGAAGACGATCGCGTGCGGATACCGCCGCTTCACGTCCAGGTACTGCCGCCGGATCGGCGTAACATCACTCATGTTGTGCGAGTGTACAGCGCGCTACAGCGCGGGCGGAGCCGCCCCAATCAAACGCGGATTATGTCGCGGAAAACAAACAGGACAGCCCCCAGGCTGTCCAACTGTCCCGTGTCCACTGTGAACTGCGAACTGCGAACTGCGAACTCTACTGTCCCCTGTCCCCTGTCCCCTGTCCCCTCGACCGAGCAGCCCACTTCTCCGCGTACTGCATCAGGAAGAACAGCGGGATCGCCGCCAGCATCGTTGGCACGCCGACCAGCAGCCCCGTCACGCCCACCAGGCTGATGAACAGCCCGAAGGAGATGCACAGCCCCATCCCCAGCACGGCGATGATCCGGATGATCGCGATCACCGACGACACCTGCTCCGCAGGTTCCGCCGCCTCCGTCTCGAACCCGAACCCGTCGTCCTCGTCCGCCTCGACGGCCGGCCCGGCTTGCCGCGTTTCGATGTCAGTAGTCACGTTCGTGATCGTATCGGACAGGGCGGTCCGCCGGTACTGGCGTGTCAGCTTTCCGCAGACCTCCTCCCGATCTCACCTCCCACGTCTCACGTCTCACTTCCCAGGAACAGGGCCTGCCGCCGGACGGCGCCGATACCTCAGCGCCCCCTAATCGCTAACCTTGCGATGCCGCCGCGCGCGCGCGCTTCAGCACGAAGTAGCTGCTCTCCGGCCTCAGAAGGGGAAGCATGCCGGTCAATTCCCAGCCGTCCTCGCCGAGCTTGTCGAGGTAGCCGCGGACGAACCCGGTGCGGTGTTCACCGCCCTGTCGGATGTACTCCGCCCCTTCTGACGAAATCCTGCCTCGAAAATCCACGTACACGACCTTGTATTCCCAATTCGCCATGGGACTCTCTCCTTACCATGGCGCTGAACGGCATCCGCGTGCAGCGCACGCATACGCCCGTCACGACGGCAGGCCCGCCTCCAGTCTCGCACACCGCGCAAGCTGCCCACGCGCCGCGCGACTGCGGAATCCGCAATCGAGCCAGCGGCCGCGTCCCGTGCGCGTACGGACAGGTCTTTTCGCAGAGTCGCCGCAGGAGACAGACCTGTCCTGCAGCCCCGCAGAGAACGATGAGGGTTCAAATCGATGACGAAACCTCTATCGCGTCCCCAGAGAAACCTCTGTGATCTCTGTGTCTCTGCTCGGCGCCTCTGGTGTGGTGAATCCTGCTATCCCGCGATCCCCACCCCGCCGTCGATCGTCACGCACTCCCCCGTCACCATGTCCGCCCCCTCGATCAGCGACAGCACGAGCTGCGACACCGTCTCCGGCGTACAGACGCCCTTCAGCGGCGCCTGCCTCTTCTGGTGCGCCTTCGCCGCCTCGTACACCTGGTCGCCCAGCCCGTTGCGCAGCCAGCGCGTCTCGATGAACCCCGGCGCCACCGCGTTCACCCGGATCTCCGGCCCCAGCACCTTCGCCAGCGACACCGTCATGTTGATCAGCGCTGCCTTCGACGCCGCGTACGCGATCGACGACCCCGTCGCCCGCGTCCCCGCCACCGACGCGATGTTCACGATCGCCGCGGCCGGAGACCCCGCCTCGCACGACGCTCGCATCGCCTTCGCGGCCGCGCGCGAGCAGAAGAACGCGCCCTTCACGTTCACCGCGAAGATGTCGTCCCAGTACTCGCTCTTCATGCCGTCCAGGTCCGCGAAGTTCACGAAGTGCGTCATCGCCGCGTTGTTCACCAGCACGTGCAGCCCCCCGAACGTCTCGACCGTCCGCGTCACCATCGCCTGCACCTGCGCGTCGTCCGAGACGTCCGCCTTCACCAGCAGCGCCTTCCCGCCCGCCGCCTCCACCAGCCCCACCGCCTCCTTCGCGTCGTCCTCCGACCGCGAGTAGTTCACCACCACGTTCGCCCCGCGCCGCGCCAGGTCAACCGCCACCTGCCGCCCCACCCCCACCGCCGATCCCGTCACGATCGCCGTCTTCCCCTTCACGTCCATATCTGATTCTCCAACCATCCCCGCCCGGAGGCGGTCTGCGCTCGCGTAGGGGCGCCGCCTGCCGCGCCCGACAGTCCCCGATTCGGCGGCATGATGGCAGTGCCGCCCGCCCCGGGCCAGTGCAACGCCCGCCCACCCGGCGCCGTTCGTATTCGTACGGAGCCGCCTCGAAGCCCGCGGCTCCCGCATGACCGGGATTCTCCCCCGCCGTTTACGGGGAGCGCCTCGGGCTCCGGTGCTCCGTCAACAAGGTAGACTGACCGGCGATGAAACCACCCATGAAAGGGCTCGTGATTAGCGGCGGCAAGGGCTCCCGCCTGCGTCCGTTCACCTACACGGGCGCCAAGCAGATGGTCCCCATCGCCAACAAGCCCATCCTCTTCTACGTCGTCGAGCACCTCGTCCAGGCCGGCATCACCGATATCACCATCATCGTCTCGCCCGAGACCGGCGATCAGATCCGCCGCGAAACCGGCGACGGGGCCCACTTCGGCGCCCGCGTGTCCTACATCGACCAGCTTCAGCCCGGGGGGATCGCCCAGGCCGTCGGCATCGCTCGCGAAGCCATGGGCGATGCCCCGTTTGTGACCTTCCTCGGCGACAACTTCCTCACGCACGGCATCGTCTCCTACGTCAACGCCTTCGCCGCTTCTGGCGACGACGCCTGCATCATGCTCAAGAAGGTCCCCGACGCCCGCCAGTTCGGCGTCGCCCGGTTCGAGGGCGAGCGCCTGGTGCAGGTCGTCGAGAAGCCGAAGGATCCGCCGTCCGACCTCGCCGTTATCGGCATCTACATGTTCACGCCGCGCGTCTTCGAGGCCATCGCCAGCATCAAGCCGTCCGCCCGCGGCGAGCTCGAGATCACCGACACCATCCAGTGGCTGCTGGATCATGGCGATAACGTCCGCGCCTAGGTGGTCGAGGGCGAGTGGATCGACACCGGCCGGCACGACGATCTGCTCTCTGCGAACCGCATCGTCCTCGAGACGCTTCCGGCCGATAGGTCCGGCGGCGAAGTCGACGAGCTGAGCAAGCTCCACGGCCGCGTCGTCCTCCAGCCGGGGTGCAGGGTCATCAACAGCGTCATCTCCGGCCCCGCCATCATCGGCGAACGCACCGTCATCGAGAACGCCTACATTGGCCCCTTCACCTCGATCGACCGCGACTGCCACATCGTGGAGAGCGAGATCAGCGGCTCCGTCATCCTCGAAAAGACCACCATCAAACACCTGGGCCACCGCATCGAGCACTCCCTCATTGGCCGGGATGTCGAGCTCGTCGGCGACGACCGCAAGCCCCGCGGCTACCAGCTCATCCTCGGCGACTTCAGCCGCGTGCGGGTACCCTGATGCGCAAGCTCCTCGTCGCCGGCGGCGCCGGCTTCATCGGCAGCAACTTCATCCGCCACGTCTTGGGCGAGCGCCCGGACGTCCGCGTCGTCAACTTCGATGCGCTGAC
>DATECV010000244.1:0-5978 GCA_035286725.1 Dehalococcoidia bacterium
CGACGGCCGCGTCGCTGCGATGGCCGAGCGGACAAACGCGCACGTCATCACCTACGGGCTTTCGCTGAAGGCGGACGTCCGCGCGAGCGAGATCGACAGCCGAGGGCTGGCAGGCGTCAACTTCACGCTGACGCACGGGAATCAGCAGGCGGCCGTGTACTCGCGATTACCGGGACGAGCGATGGTCCACAACGCGCTGGCTGCCGCGGCGGCGGGCATCGTCGACGGCATCGAGCTGGACGAGGTGGCGACGGCGCTGAGCGCGGCTCGGATTCCAACCCGACTAGCGGCGCATGCCGGACCGCGCGGTTCGACCATCATCGACGACACGTATAACGCGAGTCCGGCTTCGATGCGGGCGGCGCTGGATTTGTTGGGCGAAATGCAGGGCCGAAAGATCGCGGTACTCGGGGACATGCGGGAGCTGGGGGCAGCGGAGCGGGAAGGACACGCCGAAGTGGGGCGCCTGGCGGCAGAAGTTGCGGATTCGATCTACTGCGTCGGTGAGCTCGGGCGGTGGATCGGGGACGCGGCGATTCAGGCAGGCCACGGCGACGTTCACATCGTGCGAGATAAGGGCGAGATAGCGCCGGCCCTGCGCGCGCTACTGGAAGCTGACGACGTCGTGCTGTTGAAGGCGTCGCGGGCGCTGGCGCTGGAGACGGTGCTGCAGGAGCTAAAGGAGGCGCCGGCATGACGTATGCGCTTCTCACAGGCGCTATCGCGGCGGTGATCGCGGCGGTGCTGGGCGGGCCGGCGATCCGGTTTCTGCGCGCGCGGGGACTCGCGAAGTCGATCAGCGCGGACGGGCCGGAGTCTCATCTCTCGAAGGAGGGAACGCCAACGATGGGCGGGCTGCTGATCTGCGGTGTGGGATTGGGCGTGGCGCTGGTGGCCGGCGTGCCGAAGGACAGCGACGTACTGCTGCCGATCATCGTGGCGGCCCTGATGTGCGCGATCGGCATGTACGACGATGCGGGGACGCTTATCGACCGCGAGAATCGCGAGGCGCACGACCGCACGAACATGATCCTGAAGCTGGTGGGCTTCACGGCCATCGCGGCGGGCGCGGCGTGGCTGCTGTACGACCAGATCGACGCACCGCGGATGCTGGTACCGCACGAGGGGCACTACGACATCGGGCCCGTGTACGTCGTCATCGCGATCGGCGTGATCATCGCGCTCACGAGCGCTGTCGGCGTGACGGACGGGCTGGACATGCTGGAGGCGGGGACGTGCGGGGTGGCGTATGCGGCGTTCGGGGCGATCGCGCTGATGCAGGATCAGACGGCGGTCGCCACGTTTGCGTTCGCGATGGTGGGGGCGCTGGTGGGGTACCTGTACTGGAACGCGTTTCCGGCGCGGCTGTTCATGGGGGACGCGGGGTCGCTGCCACTGGGCGCCGGGCTGGCGGTGCTGGCGCTGATGACGGGATGGTGGCTGCTGGTGCCGGTCATCGGGATCGTGTTCGTGATCGAGATCCTCTCGGACGTGATCCAGATCGGGGTGTACCGGACGCGGGGGTGGCGGGTGTTCCGCATGGCGCCCATTCACCACCACTTCGAGAAACTGGGGTGGCACGAGGTGACGGTGACGGTGCGGTTCGTGGCGCTGGGGGTGGTGGGGGCGCTGGTGGGCGTGGCGCTGGCGGCGTGGTGAGGTGCGGAGGTGGAGTTTGCTCGGAAAAAATGCTGAAAACGAGGCCCTACCGGCCTGAGGCTGCGAATTTCAGAACGTTTGTTTCACGTGAAACAGACGCGGATGTAGGATTATGTCACTGTTCTCCGAGGGATCATCCGTCAGGACCCGCGCGGGCTGTCTCCCGCGGCGACTCTGCGAGAAGGCCCGCGCTACGAACCACGTTCAAGTGAAGCTGGTGGCTTGACAGGTAAATGATAACGTGATATGACAGGTGAACGAGACAACCTGGTGGGGAAACGGGTGACCGTTATCGGTCTCGGAATTGAGGGCGTCGACGCCGCGCGTTACGCCGTCCAGCACGGTGCGAGCGTGACCGTCCTCGACACGAAGCCGGCCTCGGCGCTCGGCCCTCGCCTCGAGGAACTCGAGGGCCTTCCTATTACATACGTACTCGACCGGCCCCAGCGCATCGAAGACATCGCCGACAGCGACGTGGTCTTCGTCTCCCAGTCGGTGCCCCTGAGCCTTCCCCTGTTCGACCAGGCGCGCGAGCGCGCCGTGCCGCTGAGTTCGATGACGCGGTACTTCCTGCAGCATTGCCCGGGGCCGACGATCGGCATCACGGGGAGCAGCGGGAAGACGACCACGACGAGCCTGGTGGCGGCGATGCTGGCGGCGGACGGGCGCCCGTACCGCGTGGGCGGGAACATCGGCGCCGGGCTGCTGGGGCTGCTGGACGGGATGGACGCGCGGACGTGGACGGTGCTGGAGATGAGCCACACGCAGCTCCAGATGACCGACCGGAGCCCGCACATCGCGGCGGTGCTGAACATCACGCCGAACCACCTGGACCAGTTCTCGTGGGACGCGTATGTGGCGCTGAAGCAGAACATCGTGCGCTGGCAGACGGCCGACGACATCGTCGTGTTGAACGCGGACGATGACGTGTGCGCGGCGAGCGCGGAACTGACGCCGGCGAAACGCTGGCACTTCACGATGAGCGACCGTGCGCCTGAACGCGGGACGTTTGTGCGTGATGGGGCGGTGTTCCTGCGGCGCGAGGCGCTGGACGAGATGGTATTGCCCGTCGACGAGATCGCGTTGCGGGGGGAACACAACGTCGCGAACGTGCTGGCGGCGACGGCGATCGCGGTGGCGGCAGGTGTATCGGTCGAGGCCATCGCGCGGGCGATTCGTGATTTCCGGCCGGTGCCGCACCGGCTGGAGGAGGTCGCCGAAATCGGCGGCGTGCGTTGGGTGAACGACAGCATCGCGACGACGCCTGAGCGGACGCTGGCGGGGATCCGGTCGTTCGAAGAACGGCTGGTGCTGCTGTTGGGCGGAAAGGACAAGGAGCTGCCGAAGGACGAGCTGGCGCGGGAGGCGCTGCGGCGCTGCGACGGCATCGTGTTCTTCGGGGCCGACGGGGCGCTGCTGGAGGCGGCGGTGGAAGCAAACGCCGCGGAGGTTTCGTACGAGGAACGGCCGCAGACGGCGCGCGTGGCGACGCTGGCGGAAGCGGTGGCCGTCGCGCGGGAGATGGCGAGCGAGGGCAACGTGGTGCTGCTCTCTCCGGCGTGCACGAGCTTCGACGCGTACGCGAACTTCGAGGAGCGCGGTGAGGAGTTCCGACGGCTGGTGCGGGCGATGGCGGACGATCCCCGGCGCTCGTCCGGCGACGATCCCCGGCGCTCGTCCGGCGAGGAGGGGCGCTGATGGCGGTCACCGCTCATCCGGCGCGGCTGCGGACATCGAACCCGGACTACTTCATCGTGGCGGCGGTGGGCGTGCTGGTGGTGATGGGGCTGCTGGCGGTGTACAGCAGCAGCTTCGCGCTGGGGCTGTTGGAGTTCGGGGACGCGAACTACTTCGTCGTGCGGCAGGTGATGTTCGCGGTGGCGGGCGCGACAGCGATGTGGCTGCTGATGAAGGGTGACTACAGACACCTGCGATTGATCAGTCCGTTGCTGATGCTGGCGGCGATCGTAGGGCTGTTCGCGGTGTTAATGCCGGGAATCGGGGTGGAGCGGAACGGGGCGACGCGGTGGGTCTACCTGGGCGGGCCGATACCGCCGCTGCAGCCGAGCGAGTTCGCGAAGCTGGCGCTGATCATCTACATGGCGGCGTGGCTGGCGGGACGGGGCGACAACATCAAGACGCTGTGGCTGGGGTTCTTCCCGTGCGTGCTGCTGGTTGGGTTCGTGGCGGGGCTGATCATGATGCAGCCGGACTTCGGGACGACGGTGGTGATCGTCCTGACGACGATGACGATGGTGTTCGTGGCGGGGGCGTCGCTGCGGCACCTGGCGGCGTTCGGAGGGATCGCGGGGGTGGTGGCGGCGATGCTGGTGCTGAGCGGGGACTACCGGGCGGACCGGATCTTCGCGTTCACGCACGCGGAGGACGACCCGAGCGGGCGCGGATTTCAGACGCTGCAGTTGCTCATCGCGCTGGGGAGCGGCGGGGTGAAGGGGCTGGGGCTGGGGGCGAGCAGGCAGAAGTTCTTCTACGTGCCGGGCGCACACACCGACGGCATCTTCGCGATCATCGGGGAGGAGATGGGGTTCATCGGGTCCGCGGTGGTGATTGTGCTGTTCGCAGTGCTGATGGCGCGGGGGTTCCGGGTGGTATTCCGGGCGCGGGACGACTTCGGGTCGTTGCTGGCGATCGGGATCGTGTCGTGGGTCGGGTACCAGGCGCTGATCAACGTGGGCGGGATCACACGGACGCTGCCGCTGACGGGTATCCCACTGCCGTTCGTGAGCTACGGCGGCTCGGCGCTGCTGGCGATGCTGGCGGGCGTGGGGATCCTGTTGAGCGTGTCGCGCTACGGCGTCGACGGGAAGGCGGCGGGCGGGAAGCCGAAGCCGCTGGACGGCGCGGAGGCGGTCGTGCGGGGGCCGAAGCGGAGGCCGCCGGAGGGATGGGGCCGGTTAGGGGACAGGGGACAGGGGACAGGGGACAGAGGCGCGAGGGGGACAGGGGACAGAGGCGCGAGGGGAGCAGGCAACAGGGCGGCGAAGGGAGCGCGGTGAGAGTGGTACTGGCAGGAGGCGGCACGGGCGGGCACGTGTATCCGGGCCTCGCCGTCGCACACGCGCTGGAGGCCGAGACGAAGGCGAAGGGCGAGCCTTTGGAGCTGCTGTACATCGGCGTGCATGGGCGCGTGGACGAGACGATCGTGCCCCGGGAGGGGATCGCGTTCCGGGCGGTGTCGGCGGGACCGCTGCGGGTGTCGTCGCCGGTGAGCTTCGTGGCGAACCTGATGCTGCTGGCGGCCGGCGTGGTGCAGTCGGTCTGGATCCTGCTGCGCGCGCGGCCGGACGCGGTGTTCGCGACGGGCGGATACGCGAGCGTGCCGGTGGGCGTGGCGGCGCGATTGCTGAGGAAGCCGCTGGTGGTGTTCCTGCCGGACGTGACACCGGGGTGGGCGGTGCGGCTGCTGTCGCGCCTGGCGACGCGGATGACGACGTCGTCGGAGCGGGCCCTGGCGCACCTGCCGGCGAAGAAGACTGTCGTGACGGGCTATCCGGTCCGCGCGGAGTTCTGGTCGCTTTCGCGCGAGCGCGCGCGGGGACGCATGGGGCTGCCGCTGGACGCGAAGGTGTTGCTGGTGACGGGGGCGAGCCTGGGGGCGCGGGCGATCAATGACGCGGTGATCGCGGCCCTGCCGCGGCTGCTGGAACGGTGCATTGTCGTACACGTGACGGGCGCCGCTGACGAGGGGCGGGCGATGGCGGCGCGGGGGCGGCTGGGTGCGGAACTGCAACCAAGCTACGTGGTGCGTGGCTACATGGACGACATGCCCGCGGCGATGATCGGTGCCGACCTGGCGGCGATGCGAGCGGGGGCCTCGACGCTGGGAGAGCTGCCGGCGGCGGGGTTGCCGGCGGTGCTGGTACCGGGCGAATACGAGGGTTGGTCGCAGACGCCGAACGCGGAGTACCTGCAGGCAGCGGGCGCGGCGGTGACGCTGCGAAATGCCGAGCTGGGGCGGCTGGCGGACGTGGTGCTGGAGCTTCTCCAAGACGATGCGCGGCTGGCATCGATGCACGACGCGGCGAGGCGGCTGGCGCGTCCGGCCGCGGCGCGCGACCTGGCGCGGACGATGATGGAGGTGGCGGCATGACGACGGCCACCATCCCGCAGCGGGTCCACCTGATCGGCGCCGGCGGGGCGCACATGTCGGCGATCGCGCAGATCTTGCACGCGTGGGGACACACGATCACGGGCTCGGACCAGAAGGCGAGCCCGATGACCGAGAAGCTGGCGCGGATCGGGATCGACGTGCGCATCGGCCACGCGGCCGAGCACGTCGGGGACGCCGAGCTGGTGGT
>DATECV010000245.1:0-7762 GCA_035286725.1 Dehalococcoidia bacterium
GCGCGCAAGGACGGCGCCGGTCGGCGCGCGCACGCGGAGCAGCTCAAGCACGACCTCGCCGAGCGCAAAGCCGCCGCGAAAGAGGCGAAGTGCTCGCGCTGCGGCCAGCCCATCGACAAGGCCGCCGCGAAGAAGCAGATCGACGAGCTCGCCGCACAGCTCACCGAGGCGCAGACCCGCGCCGCCGGGGCCACGGCCGCCGAAAACGCCGCCGCGAAAGCACGCACCGCGGCCGCGAAAGCCGCCGACGAAGCGACCGCCGCCCTCGCCAGCCAGGCACAGCAGCACAGCCGGCTCGACGGCGAGCGCACCGCCGCCGACACGTCGCGCGCTCAGGCCGCCACCGCCCTCGCCGAGCACGAAGCCCGCCTCAACGGCCGTATGAAGGACGTCGCGACGGCCCAGAAGGCACACGCCACGATGAAAGGGAAGCTCGAAGAGGCTACGTCCGCACTCGATACCGCCCGCTCGGCACACGACGCCTCGCGCGAGCAGGAGGACGCCACGCGCGCCGCCCTCGACGCCGGCAAGCACCGCCGCGCCGAGCTCGACGCCGCCGCGCGCGAGCAGACGGCCACCGCGGCCGGCCACCGCAAGCTCGCCGAGACGACGGCCGCCGGCCTGGGCGACCTGAGCGAGCAAGCGCTTGCGGATCCCGCCGCGCTGCTGTCAGTCCTCCGCAAGAACCGAAGTGATCTCGCTGGTGCACCGGAGCGAAGAGCAGCGCTCGACACCGCGCAGCAGGAGCACACAGCCGCGTCCGCCCAGCGCGAGGCGAAACAGCACGAGGCAGATCAGATCCCCGCCACGCATCAGGTCGACGAAGCCCTCGCCCGCGAAGCCGCGCGCGAAGCCGAGTCCGCCGCAACCGCCGCCCGGGCCGAGCACCAGTCAGCGCAGCAGCGCCTCGCTACGGCCGAGGCTCTTGCCGGTCAGCTCGCGCAGTTACGCGAAGACGCCGAGCGCGGGAAGCAGCGTCACCAGCGGCTGCGCAAGCTCACCACGCTGCTCGGCAAGAAGGGGCTGCAGGGCGTCCTCGTCTCCAGCGCCCTCACCACCATCACCAACCACGCCAACGCCTTCCTCAAGCGCCTCACCGGCGGCGCGCTGGAGCTCACGCTCGAACGTGACGGCGACGCGCTGGAGCTGCGGGCCATCGACCACACCTGCATGCGCGAGTCCCGCAGCGCGAAGGCCCTCTCCGGCTCGCAGAAGTTCCGCTGCGCCGTCGCCATCGCCTCCGGCATCGGGCAGTACGCCGGCGCCGGCGGCATGCGCTCCATCGTCATCGACGAGGGCTTCGGCAGCCTCGACGTCGAGGGTCAGCGGCTCATGGTCACGGAGCTTCAGCAGCTCGCCCAACACATGGACAAGGTGATCGTCGTCTCCCACCTGGAGGCGTTCAGCGACCCCGTCAACTTCCCGGATCGCCTCCAGGTCCAGCCGACCGCCGACGGCGCCTCCACCATCAAGCGTGCCGGGTGACGCCCTGCGACAGAGCGCATCGAGTTGGGAGTACAATATGGTCATGAAACAGCCACAGCGCGTCCGCTGGAACAGCGACAGCGACATTGTACGCGTCGTTCGCGACGTCGCTGAGGATGGCGAGCCAAGAGCGATCGAGCGCGACGGCGAAACCGTGGCAATTCTTCTTAGCCCGGAGGACTTCGCCGACCTCAACGCCAGTGCGGTCAGCCAACCCTGGGCAGGATACGACGCGGAGCGTGCTCGCAAAGCCCTTGCGGCAGCAACTGGCGCTCTGGCTCGGGTCGATGTCGAAGCGTTGCGCGCCGACCTGCGTGCGCAGCGTGGCCAAGGCTCGCGCGCGCGGCCTTGCGACGAATCGGTCGTGAGGGGAACGGGCGTCTAGCGTGGCGACATCATCGACGCCCCGACGCGGAACTCATCCGCCAACGCGCGGGGGGATCGCAGCACGCACGTGAACATCGGCGTGTCGCGCAGCGTGTACTCGCTGGCTCGCGTGTACCGCAGGTCGTGTACCAGGTCCAGGAACTCCGCCGGGTCGTCGCCCTCGAACGCCACCACGAACTCCTGATCGTCGATGCCGTAGCTGTAGCTCGTGTTGATCCGGATCTTCGGGTACTTGTGCCCTACCGCGACGTGCTCGCGCATCAGCTTGCCACGCTCCTCCGCCGGCAGTGCGTACCACGCCCGGGTCTTCACCATCGGGTACACGAACACGTACGGCGCCCCTTCCGGATACGCCCGCAGCGCCTCGCGCTCGGGGTCCGCCTCCTTGCGCGCGTACGGCGAAGGCTTCGTCATCGAGATGAAGTTGTGCGCCAGCGTCAGGTGGTCGCCGGCCGCGCACGACCGGATCCGCCGCTCCAGCTTCTGCAACGGTCCCACGCCCTCCATCGTCTTCACCCACACGGCGAAGTCGACGTCCGCGCGCAGCCCCACCAGGCTGTAGCAGAGCTGCCACAGCGCCACCGGCTCCTCCAGCACCGCCGCCAGCTCGTCCAGCGCCCGCGAACGGCTCCCCGCATCCAGGGCCCGCCAGCTCTCCGCGAACGCGTAGAACACCCACCGGAAGTACTCGCGGCCCTCGTGCTCCTCAGGCATGCGCCACCTCCTCGTCACGGACCGCCGCCATGACGGGCGTGCCGCAGCCGTCGCCGGCCGCGATCCCGCCCAGGTGCCGTCGCTCCCACTCCTCGAACGCGGGCGTGAAATAGGCCAGTCGCACCTTCTTGTACTCCGTCGTGCTGTACAACACCGCGTAACCGTCCAGCCCGTGCCGCTTCGACAGCTCTTCGACGAACGCCTCGCACTCCCCCTTCTTCCGGGCGTGGATCATCGTGAAGAGGTTGTACCGCCAGTCCTCGTACTTCGGCCGCTGGTAGCAGTGGCTGATCGTCGTGTATCCCGCCATCGTCGCGCCGATCTCCAGGACATCGCCCTCCGGCACGTCCCACACCGCCATCCCGTTCGCGCCGAACCCCGCCTTCCGGTGCCGCAGGATCGCCGCGAACCGCCGCAGATACCCGTGCTCCCGCAGCCTCTCCAGCTCCTCGATCAGCCCCTCGACGCTAACGCCCAGCTCTCCAGCCGGCGCCGAGAACGGGTCCGCCTCCAGCGCCAGGTCGCCCTGCAGCGCGCGGATTACGTCGATGTCGCGCTCCGTCAGGCGGTGGCGCGCCGCCACCTCCCGGCTTTCGTGCGTGTACTGCGGGTCCGACCGGTGGTCGATCGCCCGCTCGCCCGTCATGTCCAGCGTCACGCCGATCTTGAACAGCCGCAGCGTCGGCAGCATCCGCGTCGACTCCGCCCCCGCCAGCCGGTGCAGCGCGTCCACGTGCTCTTGCAGTTCGGCGCCGGGCGGCACGGCGATCGTAAACCACATGTTGAAGTCGTGCGTCCGGCGATAGTTGTGGCTCACGCCCGGGTGCCCGTTCACCACCTCCGCCGCCTCCGCCAGCCGCTCCTCCGGCACCCGCATCGCCACCAACGACGACGTGTACCCCAGCGCCTTCGTGTCGAAGATCGGGCTTACCTGGCGCAGCACGCCCGAATCACGCATCGCCGCCAGCCGCGCGATCACCTCGCCCTCATCCACGCCCACGCGCGCCGCCAGCTCCAAGAACGGCTCCCGCACCAGCGGAAACCGGTCCTGCATCTCGTTCAGCAACCCCTGATCCACCGAGTCCATCTCAGTTCGCGCCTGCGTCACCATCAACTCAACCCTTCGTGTTCCTTCGTGTTCCTTCGTAGATCCCTCATCGCGCCACCGCGTTCTCCAGCTCGCGCTCCAGCCCGAAGTTCACGTCGTACAGCTCCTGCACGCGCGCCAGCTCGTCCGCCGTCAGGTCCGAGACCTCCGCCGCGGCCGCGAACTCCCGCAGCTGCTCGCGGTCGTAGATGTTCGGCAGCGTCGAGCAGATCACAGGCTCGGCCAGGATCCACTTCAGCGCGATCTGCCCCAGCGTTGCGCCCGGCCGCGCCTCGGTCAGGAACTGCAGCTGCTCGATCTTCTTCAGCCCGTTGATCAGCCACGACCGCGGCCGGTGCCGGCGGTGGTCGTTCGGCCCGAACACCGTGTCCTCCGTGTACTTCCCCTCCAACATCCCACTGCTGTGCGGCACACGCACGATCACCCCGACGCCGTGCTCCCGGCACGCCGGGATCTGCGCGCGCCCCGGATCCTGCTCCAGCAGATTGAAGATGATCTGCATCCCCGCGATATCCCGTTCCCGCGCCGCCCGCACGCCCTCCTCCTCCCAGCCGATCGCCGGGCCCAGCGCCACGCCGTAGCTGCGGATCTTCCCCTCGCGCACCAGGTCGTCCAGGCACGCGAACGTCTCGTCCCGCGCGATCGCGTCCATCTTCGGATTGTGGAGCTGATAGAAGTCGATCCGATCGCGCTTCAGGCGCCGGAGGCTTTCGTCGCACGCGTGCCGGATGAACGCCGGGCTGAAGTCCTGTGGTATCTCTTGCTGCCCGCGCCGCGCGTTCCCGTGCGTGTAGAAGTCGTACCCGCCCTTCGTCGCGATCACGACATCGGAGTCGTTGCCGAACGCCGCGCCGAGCTGCTCCTCCGACCGCCCGTTGCCGTAGCTGTCCGACGCGTCGAAGAACGTGATCCCCAGGCCGCGCGCCTCGCGCAGCAGCGCCACCGCGTCGTCGTCGGTGTACTCGCCCCACCACCCCGTACTCGTCGTCCACACGCCAAAGCCGACGGCCGACACGTCCATGTCCGTCTGCCCCAGCTTCCGGTACTCCACGCTTCCCTCCTCGCGCACACAGAACGAGCCGCCTGGCGACGGCCCGTCTCACTCACGAGTACCGGCGCTGAATCTGCCGTGCAATCGAAGCCGCCCGATATGCGCGAATTGCCTGGAATCTGATTCGCGCGATTTGCGCGTTTTGACAAGCCGGCGCCCGCCGTACACTGCCCGGCACGAGGTACCGCCGTGCCGGTCACGAAATCGCGCCCCGCCGCGCGCCGCAAGAAGAAGGACCCCATCCACGAGAAGTGGGCGAGCGAGTACGCGCGCGCCCTCATCGTCACCGCGCACCCGGACGACGCCGAGTTTCTCTGCGGCGGCACCATCGCCCTGCTCTGCGACCTCGGCCTCGAGGTCACGCTTTGCGTCGCAACCTCCGGAGACAAGGGCACACGAGACGTCACTATCCGCCAGCAGGAGCTCGCCGCCTGGCGCGAGGCGGAGACGCGCGCGGCCTGCCGTGTCCTTGGCGTGAAGCACACCATCTTCTGGGGCATGCCCGACGGTTTCCTCGAAGAGGGCCACGAGCTGCGCGGCATGGTCGTCCGCCTCATCCGCACGCTGAAGCCCGACCTCATGATCTCCTGGGATGGTTTCCGCGCCGGCTTCAACCACACTGACCACCGCGTCATCGGCCGCGCCGTCCGCGACGCGCTCTATCCCGCCGCGCACGACCCCCACTACTACGCAGAGCTCGCGGCGCAGGGCATCGGCCCCCACCGCACCGCCGAGCTGCTCATGGCCGGCGCGCAGGACCCCGACTACCACGTCGATGTCGAGCCCTTCCTCGAACGCAAGGCCGAGGCCATCGCCTGCCACGCCAGCCAGGTCGACAACCGCACGAAAGACGAGATCCTGAACACGTGGCTGCAGGCCGGCAAGCGCAACCGCGAGCGCCGCAAGCAGACCGGCTTCGACCACGCCGAATCCTTCCGCCGCATCGAGTTCCGCCGCCCCACCGGCGCACCAGGTACGCCGCCCGCCAAACGCGCCCGCTGACCTGCACGGCAGGCGTCCATCATCGGCCGCTATACTGAGCCACCATGGTTACGAAACGACTTCCCGCGCGCCGTCGCCCGAAGCAGACGAAGATCCCGCCCGGACCGAAGCGGGAGGACTACCCGAACTTCTGGGAATGGGCAGTCGCGATGGGCGAGTCAATCCCGGAGAGCGAACGGTACGGCGTGCCTGTCGACGGCTCGTCGGATGTGGATCACTACACCTACGGAACGCCTCGGCGCGTCAAGAAGTAGATGCGGCGGATCTTCGTCGACTCATCCTATTACATAGCCCTGATCGATCCGCGAGACGGTAACCACGCGCGAGCCCTGGCCACGATGGCTGACCTCATTTCAGCCGGAGTCACGTCCTTCGTCACCTCAGAACCCATCCTCTTCGAAGTCCTCGCCGATTTCGCCCGCGCGAGTGCGTGGTACAAGACAAGGGCCGCGGTAGTGATCGAAGGCACTCGTCTTGACCCAATGCACCAGGTCTTTCCCATCACACCCGGCCTCCTCGACCGCGCCATCGCCCTTTACAAGAGCCGCGCTGACCAACCCTACTCCCTCACTGACTGCGCCTCGATGGAAATCTGCCGCGACCTGAAGATCACGGACGTCCTCACGGCGGACACCGACTTCGGCAACGAAGGTTTCGCCGCCCTCCTGCACGATTGACGCCCCCTTCTCACCCGTGGCGCACCCAGCTCCGAAGCGTCATCATGTAGGCGTCACACCACCATCCGAAGGGGCCGCACCGCTGGAATCGCTCGCCTACAACACCTTCATCGTCTCCTACGTCCTCGCCTTCGGCGGCGCCGCCCTCTACCTCGCGCTGCCCCTCTGGCCTCGCGTCTCCTACCGCGCCGCTGAGACCACCGCAGGCACCAGCATGACCATCGCCTCCCGCTCCGAGCCGCCGGCATGGCTCGCGCCTGCCGCCACCGCCACGTCGTGGCTCATGCTCGCCACGCTCACGCTCTCACTGGCGTTCCGCTGGATCGCCACGGAACACCCGCCCTACGCCAACATGTACGAGTACACCATCGCACTCGGCTGGGGCTCCACGCTCTTCTACGTCATCTTCGAGCGCGCATTCGGCCAGCGTTCGCTTGGCGCCGTGCTCTTCCCGGGCATCGCCGCGCTCTTCACCGTCTCGCTCGTCTTCTTCCCCACCGAGGTCACGGCCCTCATTCCGGCGCTGCAGGCCAATCGCATCCTCGGCATCCACGTCGGCATGATGATGATGTCGTACAGCGCGTTGTCCGTTTCCTTCGGCGCCGCCGTGCTCTACTTCGTGCAGGACGGCAAGCGCCGCTTCGCCCGTCTCCCCTCCGCCGCCCGCCTCGAGGAGATCGCGCACACCTCCGTGCTCGTCGGCTTCCCCATGCTCGCGCTCGGCATCGCCCTCGGCGCCTGGTGGGCCAACGACGCCTGGGGCCGCTACTGGGGCTGGGACCCCAAGGAAACGTCCGCGCTCGTCACCTGGCTCATCTACGCCGGCTACCTCCACGCGCGCGGCCTGCGTGGCTGGCGAGGCAAGCGCTCGGCCGCAATCCTCATCGCCGGGTACGCCGCCGTCCTCTTCACCTACTTCGCCGTCAACCTCTGGGTCTCCGGCCTCCACTCATACGCCGGCGTTTAGACAGCGGGAGGCGCGCTGCGCCTGCTCTCGTCCACTGGACTCTGAAACCCCACGACGTTCCCGTCCGGGTCGCGCACTTCCGCATAACGCGCGCCCCAGAACGCGTCGATGGGCGCCAGGTGGCCCGCAAACCCCGTGGCCGTGAGGTCTGCGAACGCCGCATCAACCGCATCCCGGGACACTACCCCGATCTGCAACGCCGAAGCGAAGCCGGTCGCCCCGCCGGGTGGCGGCTCGCGAAAGCCGGCGTCGTAGCCCCGCGTCAGCTCGTAGCTCCCGATCTCCAGCGCCGCGCGATCGCCCTCCGCGCGCGCGAACTGCTTGCCCACGTATTCGAACTCCAGACCCGCGCGCCGGTAGAACGCGACCGT
>DATECV010000246.1:0-2941 GCA_035286725.1 Dehalococcoidia bacterium
GTCGCGAAGTTCCTGTACGATGAGACGAGGCGGCGCCCGATGGTGCTGCCGGTACGGGTGGAGGTGTAGGGAAGGTGGCCGCAAGGACGCGGTCCAAACCGGCGAGGGCGCAAAAGGCGCCCGTGAAGCACGTCGGCCACCGGCGGAGCGGGCAATCGGCGTGGGCAACGCTGCACGACCTGCTGATCCGGCGCGAAAGCCTGGGCGTCCTGCTGATCCTGCTGGCGCTGCTGGCGGTGCCGTGGCTGGTGCCGTTCACGGCCGGGCTGGCCGACGCGCGCAACCGCTTTGTGGAGACGTTCGGGCTGCTGATCTTCGGCTGGATCGGGCTGTTCGCGTTTGCGGGCTGGCTGGTGATCCGCGACGAGCAGGAGAAGCTCTGGGCGGACTGGCGGCCGTGGGCGATTGGCGGGCTGGCGGGGCTGGCGTTCGCGGGGTTCCTGGGGTTCTTCCGGCCCGACATCCACCTGGGCGACGTGCTGGTCAGCGAGCACTCGCTGGGCGGCGAGCTGGGGCGGCGGTTCGCGGGCAACCCGTTCGGGATCATCGCCTGGCTGTGCATCTCGATTGCGGCGTTCGCGGTGGCGTTCCCCTCGCTGGCGGCGGCCGCCATCCAGAACACGCCGTACTACGCGCAGACGGTGTGGGACTGGCAGATCCCGCAGCGCAGCGCGTACTACGCCCGGCGCGGGTTTGAGTTCATCTTCCCGACGAAGCCGGCCCCCAAGGGTTCGCAAAAGGTGCCGCTGGAGTCGGTGATGTGGGCACGGACGGCGGGCGGCGTCGCCGAGGAAGAGGAGATCGACGACGACGAGTACGACGAGGAAGAGCCCGTCCAGGCCTCGATGTTCGAGGAAGCGGAAGAGGACGCGGGCGAGGCGATCGAGACGGACGAGAAGGGGAACCGGAAGCGGAACGGGTGGCAGCTTCCGCCGATGGCGCTGCTGGCGGACAAGAGCCGCGAAGAGGACACGACCGTCGACAACGAGCTGCGGGCGGAGCTGATCGAGCAGACGCTGGCGAGCTTCGGCGTGGACGCGAAGGTGGTGCAGATCAACGAAGGGCCGACGGTGACGCAGTTCGGCATCGAGCCGGGCTGGGAGATCAAGACGCGGACGATCGTCGAGAAGGACGAGAACAACAAGCCAATCATCGGGAAGGACGGGCAGCAGAAGACGCGCGTCGAGGAGGTCTCGCGCACGCGGGTGCGGGTGCAGCAGATCACGTCGCTGGCGAACGACCTGGCGCTGGCGCTGGCGGCCCACTCGGTGCGCATCGAGGCGCCGGTGCCGGGCAAGCCGGTGCTGGGGATCGAGGTGCCGAACGCGACGAAGTCGCTGGTGGCGCTGCGGACGGTAGTGGAGAGCACGCCGTTCCAGCGCGCGGCGAGCAAGAGCAAGCTGACGGTGGCGCTGGGGCAGAGCGTCTCGGGCGAGCCGATCATCGCGGACCTGACGAAGATGCCGCACCTGCTGATCGCGGGCGCGACGGGCTCGGGCAAGTCGGTCTGCATGAACGCGGTCATCTCGTGCATCCTGATGCACGCATCGCCGGAGGACGTGCGGTTCGTGATGATCGACCCGAAGCGGGTGGAGCTTTCGGCGTTCCGGCCGATCCCGCACCTGGCGTTCTCCAGCATCGTGGTGGAGATGGACAAGGTGGTGGGCACGCTGCAGGCGGTGATCCACGAGATGGAGGCGCGGTACCGGAAGTTCGCGGCGATCGCGGTGCGGAACATCGACGGGCACAACCGCAGCCCGCGCGCGACGGAGAAGCTGCCGTACTGGGTGGTGATCATCGACGAGCTGGCGGACCTGATGATGGCGGCGCCGTTCGAGGTGGAGCGGCAGATCTGCCGGCTGGCGCAGCTGGCGCGGGCGACGGGCATCCACCTGGTGGTGGCGACGCAGCGGCCGTCGGTGGACGTGATCACGGGGCTCATCAAGGCGAACTTCCCGACGCGCATCGCGTTCGCGGTGAGCTCGCAGGTGGACTCGCGCACGATCCTGGACATGGCGGGGGCGGAGAAGCTGCTGGGGCGGGGCGACATGCTGTACATGGCGCCGGACGCCGCGAAGCCGCGCCGGCTGCAGGGGGTATTCGTCTCTGACGAGGAGATCGAGCGCATCGTGGAGTTCTGGACACAGGACCGGTTCTCGAGCCTGGACACGCCCACGTACGACCACCTGTTCGAGGCGGCGCAGGCCGAACTGGAGCAGGAAGGCGCGACGGACGACATGCTGGAGAAGGCGAAGGCGCTGGCGCAGGAGCACAACCGCATCAGCACGTCGCTGCTGCAGCGCCGGCTGCGCATCGGCTACCCGCGGGCGGCGCGGCTGATGGACCTGCTGGAGGAGGCGGGCGTCGTGGGGCCGGCGGAGGGCGGCGGCTCGCGCGAGGTGTACGCGCCGGAGGACAGGCCGATGTTCCGCGACCCGGCGGCGGATGAGGAGCCACGCTTCGATTGAGGCGGCAACGTTCGATTTCACCACACCAAGGGCGCCGAGCAGAGACACAGAGCGCACAGAGGTTCTTTCAGGGATCGTGGGTGAGGCCTCGTCGATGAAGACGCGGCCTCTTTCTTTGTGGGCTGAATTGTTGGTTCACGACACCAAGGGCACCGAGTAGAGGCGGGGAAGACGCAGAGGTCTATTGGGATCCGGTGTGCTGGGTGGGCGCGGTCGCATGACGCGTTGTCATTGATTGCAGGGCTGCGGCAGAGCTGTCTCCTGTCTCCTACGGGGACTCTCCGAACGGCGACTCTGCGAGAAGCTCCGCGGGTACTGGATCCGCGGGTACTGATCAGCAGGTACTTGGATCCGCGGGTGCTCGATCGGCGGGTACCTGGATTGGCGGGGGCACGGAGACTGACTGGTAGGTGTTCGCTACAATTTCCGTGTCCGAGGGCGTCGCAGGGGAGGGGGACTTTCACATGGCCACC
>DATECV010000247.1:0-7570 GCA_035286725.1 Dehalococcoidia bacterium
GGAGCGCATGCTGGAAGGACGATTGGTGAACCTGCGTTCGCAGGAGGTGAGCGACGCGGAGCGGATGCACCGCTGGATCAACGACCGCGAGGTGACGGCGACGCTGGGCAACCGCTACCTGTGGTCGCTGGCTGCGGAGGAGGAGTTCCTGCGCAACCGCGTGTCGAAGGCGCCGACGTTCGAGAACCAGAGCTTCGCGATCGAGACGACGGAGGGGCGGCACATCGGGAGCACCGGGCTGCACCGGATCGCGCCGGAGAACCGGAACGGCGAGCTGGGGATCATGATCGGGGAGAAGGACTGCTGGTCGCAGGGGTACGGGACGGACGCGATCATCACGCTGCTGCGGTTCGCGTTCGGCGAGATGAACCTGCACCGGGTGGAGCTGCACGTGTACGCGGACAACGAGCGAGGGATCGCGTGCTACCGGAAGTGCGGATTCGCGGAGGAGGTGCGGCTGCGGCAGTTCCGGTATCGGGCCGGGCACTGGATCGACGGGCTGGAGATGGGGGTGCTGAAGCGGGAGTTCGAGGCGCTGCACGGGCTGCTTGCGAAGGAGGAGACGCATGCTTGAGGGGACGCTGGTGAACCTGCGAGCGCCGGAGATGGACGACCTGGACCGGAACACGCGGTGGATCAACGACCGCGGCGTCACGCGATTTCTTTCCATGCGGTACGAAATCTCCCGTGCGGCGGAGGAAAGCTGGCTGCGCGAGCTGTGCTCGAAGCCAATGGCGTACGACCGCGTCTTCTTCGCGATCGAGACGAAGGAGGGCCAGCACATCGGGAATATCAACCTGTTCGCATCGCAGCCGGAGGAGCGGAAGTGCGAGCTGGGCATCATGATCGGCGAGAAGGGGTGCTGGTCGAAGGGATACGGGACGGACGCGCTGCGGACGGTGCTGCGGTTCGCTTTCGACGAGATGAACATGAACCGGGTGCAACTGCACGTGTTCGGGTTCAACGAGCGGGCGCAGGCGGCGTACCGGAAGGCGGGATTCGTGGAAGAGGGGCGGCGGCGCGAGGCGATTTTCACGGAGGGGGCGTATCACGACACGGTCGTGATGTCGGCGCTGCGGGACGAGTGTCAGGGGTGAGCGCGCAAGCGGAGGCGGTGTCATGACGGAGTACCTGGAGGCGGCGGCCGTCGACTGGAACGACGCCGGAACAGTCGCAGCCTACGACGAGCTGCCGCTGTGGTCGGCGATGGCGGGGCTGCTGCTGTTCGAGGAGCTGCCGCTGCGGGCGGGGACGCGTGTGCTGGACCTGGGGCCGGGGACGGGGTTCCCGTTGCTGGACCTGGCGGAGCGGCTGGGGCGGGGCGGCGGCGTGACAGGGCTGGACCCGTGGCGGCCGGCGCTGGAGCGCGCGCGGGCCAAGCTGCGGGCATGGCAGGTCACGAACGCGCACATCGTGCTGGGCGACGGCTCGGCGATGCCGTTCGCGGCGGGGGCGTTCGACCTCGTGGTCTCGAACCTGGGGCTCAACAACTTCGCGGACGCGGCCGCGGCGGTGGCGGAGTGCGCGCGGGTGCTGCGTCCGGGCGGGACGATCGCGCTGACGACGAACCTGCGGGGGCACATGCGGGAGTTCTATGCGGCGTTCGAGAGCGTGCTTGCGGAGGCCGGGCTGCCGCATGCGGTGGAGGAGCTGCGGGCGCACGTCGACCACCGGGCAACGGTGGATGGGGTACGCACGCTGTTCGAGGGGGCGGGGTTGCGCTTTGGGCGCGCGGTCGAGCGGGAGATGCCGATCCGGTTCGCGAGCGGGAGCGCGCTGCTGCGGCACCACTTCATCCGGCTGGGGTTCCTGGACGCGTGGAAGGCCGTGGTCCCCGGCAGCGACCGCGTGCGTGTGTTCGCGCGGCTGGAGCACGCGCTCAACGAGGCTGCGGGGCGCAAGGGTGGACTGACCCTGACGATCCCGCTTGCGTACGTCGAGGGCATGCGAGAGTAATGGCGAAAGTGATCCGGCCCGCTTGGAGATCGCTCCTTGCCAGTCGTACGCTCGCCCCCGGCCCCGTCTGCCCGAAGAGCCACCGGGCGGACACGACGGCCCGCCGCCGAAAAACATGAAAACTGCCGAGCCGCGAATCTGAAACCCACACACCCGAATCTGAGAGGACGGTACTTCTCGAAGCAGCTATAACGACCACTGAATCCAGCGGCGCCGGACTGCCGAGCAATTTCCGATCGCTTAGCGCCGCCGACGCATCAGCGCGCAGCCCTACTCCCGCCGGAGACGGGCCTCCTGCTCGGCGCGGCGTTTCTGGTAAGCCTCGGTGCCGCGGCCGTCCTGAAACTTGCTGTCGCGCCACTCGAGCGCGGACTTGAGGCCCTCGGTCATGGCGCGACGGCCAAACTCGCGGACGGCGGGGGCGAGGTGAGCGCGAGCGTCGTTCTCGGCGGCGACGCGCTGCAGCGTGCGGGCGCCCATCATCTCCATGGCGAGATTCACGATGCGCTTGTTGGGCGAGAGGAGCTCGACATCGATCTTCTCCATCTTGGAGGCGAGCGCTTCGACGGCGCTCTCAAGCTCGTCGAGGGGGAAGGAGCGCCAGACGAGGCCGATCTCGGCCGCTTCTTCGCCGCTGATGCTGTCGCCGGTGAGGAGAAAGTACTTGGCCCATTGCGGGCCGACGAGGTAGGTCCACATGTGGGCCGGCGGGGACCCCATGGCGCGCACGGGCGGAAAGCCGATGACGGTGTCGTCGGCGGCGACGACGATGTCGCACAGCCAGGCGAGGTCGGTGCCGCCAGCGAGGCAGTAGCCGTGGATCTGCGCGATGACGGGCTTGTGGATGTCCCAGATGGCCATGCGGTCGCGCTGCTGGCGCTCGAGCTGCCAAGCGTCGTCGTCGTAGATGGCCATGCCGCGATAGACGTTCGTGTACGTCTCCGAGTCATCCTTCTTTTGCGACGGGGGCGGCGGCGACTGCATGGGCGAGAGGTCGTAACCGGCGCAGAAGGCGCGTCCAGCCCCGCGAAGGATGATGACGTGGACAGCGGCGTCGTTGTCGGCCTCCCAGAGGGCCTGGTTGAGCTCGCGCTGCAGTTTGCCGGAGAGCGCGTTGAGCTTCTCGGGGCGGTTGAGGGTGATGCGGGCCTTGCCGCCTTCTTTTTCGTACAGGATGGTCTCGAAGTCCATGGTGGTCCTCCGTGCGGGCTGGCGTGGGTTGGCATCGTAGGCGAACGGCGTGTAGCGGCAACCGGCGGGGCGTGGGACATGCGAGTCCGGGCGGGCTGAAAGCCCGCCCTACGTTTCCTGCTTGAAGAGGGTTGACAAACATTTGTTCTAGTCCTATAGTGCGGATCCCCGCTCTAGAACACTTGTCCTAATGAGCGCTGGAGCACGAGTGATGCCGGACGTTATTTTCGAAGAGATCGAGTGCAAATCCATCGTCAACCGGGTGACGCCGGGCACGGTGCGGCAGATGCCGTTCCGGTGGACGCTGAACCCCTACCGGGGCTGCCAGCACGCCTGCACGTACTGCTTCGCGCGGAACACGCACGAGTTCCTGGGGTACGACGCCGGCCGCGACTTCGAGACGAAGGTCGTGGTGAAGGTGAACGCGGCGGAAGCGCTTCGGCGGGATCTGGGGCGGCCGGGGTGGACACGGGAGCTGATCGCGATCGGGACGGCGTGCGACCCGTACCAGCAGGCTGAACTGAAGTACTCGCTGACGCACCGGTGCCTGCGGGTGATGCGGGACTTCGCGAACCCGGTGAGCATCACGACGAAGTCGCCGCACGTGGTGCGGGACATCGACGTGCTGGAGGACCTCTCGCAGGCGGCGGAGGTGCGGGTGAACTTCAGCGTGGCGACGCTGGACGAGGACGTGTGGCGGCGGACGGAGCCCGAGACAGCGCGGCCGGCGAAGCGGCTGGAGGCCATGCGGAAGCTGGCCGAGCGCGGGATCCGGACGGGGGTGCTGCTGGCGCCGATCCTGCCGGGGCTGACGGACGACCCGGCGAACCTGGAGCGGGTGGTGGAGGCGGCGCGGGAGCACGGGGCGAGCTACGTACACGACAACGTGCTGTTCCTGCGGCCGGGGACGAAGGAGTGGTTCATGCCGTTCCTGCGCGAGGCGTACCCGCATCTGGCCGAGCGCTACGCCAAGTACTACCGGGGCTGGTACGCGCCGCAGTCGTACACCCAGCAGGTACACCAGCAGGTCGAGCGGCTGCGGCTGAAGTACGGGCTGGTGCGGGCGGAGGCGGTGGGACCGACGGCGGGACAGCTGGCGATGGCGATGTGAGGCAAGGCGGCATGGGCCATTCGGCCCATGGCGGCGGACGAGACACAGCGATTGGCGGCGCTCCCGGCACGAGACGGGGCGTGCTGGAGAGCGCCGTCGATCGCTGTGTCTTGTCGCCGGACACGACATGTGAACCGCGGAGCAATGCAGGGAGGCCCTGCATTTCTTGGGGATTTAACGGCCGGTTCATACGGGCGGCGCCTCCGATGTCCGACAATGCAGGAAGAGGAAGCGACGCCCGGATTTCGGGGAAACGGACACCCATGACATCCGCCAGCCTTCGGCACATCGAGACTCCGACGACACCGGCCACGGCGCCAGCGCCCCTGCGGGAGCCGGAGGGCGAGCGGCAGCAGGCCGCCGCCATTGCCACGGTCGACGGGTCGTTGATCACGGCGGGGGTGGCAGCGATCGAGGGCGCCGGCATCGACTGGCGGGCGACGCTGGCACGGCTGGACCGGCCGGGCGTGATGGTCTCGTTGTACTTTGGGCAGGGGGTGCGCGAGGTGGTGCTGCGGCTGGAGGACGGGCGCGAGGCCCGGGCGCGCATCGCCGGGACCAGCTTCGTGGCGGCTTCCGAGCGCGTGTGCCAGCTCGTGGGGCTGGAGCCGCTGGCCTGATCCAGTGCGTGCGCGCAATCCCGTACCGAACGTCTGGCCGGCGCACCATCGCCAAATGGCACCACTGACCTAACGCGTCCCAGCAGTGTCCTTTCGACGACTCTGGCACCGGCCAACTACGCGGACGCCGATACCACGTTTTGGGCGCAGCAGGCTGCGCCCCTACGACGGCGCATTCGCATGTCCGCAGCACCACGAGCCCCCGGCTTGACCCACGCCCCACTTCACGACACCCTTCCGGCGCTTACGCAACGCCACACTGGAAGGGGCCCACTCATGCTGCCGCTCGAAGGAATCAAGATTCTCGACCTGTCGCGCCTGGCGCCGGGTCCGTACTGCTCGATGCTACTGGGCGACATGGGCGCCGACGTGCTGCTGGTGGAAGCGCCAGCCGAGGGCAAGATGGCGGCGATGGCGGTGCTGGGGCGGGTGGACGCGGAGAGGGCGGCGGCCTTCAACATGCTGGCGCGCAACAAGCGGAGCATTGTGCTGAACCTGCGCGAGCCGGAGGCGCGGGAGATCTTCTACGAGCTGGCGGACGCGGCGGACGTGGTGCTGGAGGGGTTCCGGCCGGGTGTGGTGAAGCGGCTGGGTGTCGATTACGAGACGCTGAGCAAGCGGAACCCGCGCATCGTGTACTGCTCGCTGTCGGGGTTCGGGCAGACGGGCCCGTACAGCAACCTGGTAGGACACGACATCAACTACATCTCGGTGGCTGGGGCGCTGGGGATGATCGGGTGGCCGGGACAGCCACCGGCGATCCCGATGAACATCATCGCCGACTTCGCGGGGGGCGGGATGCACGCGGCGTTCGGGATCCTCGTGGCGCTGATGGCGCGGGAGCGGACGGGCAAGGGGCAATACGTGGACATCGCGATGTCGGACGGGGTGCTGTCGCTGCTGGCGAGCTCGGTGGGCCCAGTGCTGATGGGGAGCGAGTCACCAGGGCGGGGGAACACGCTGCTGAACGGGTCGGTGCCGCACTACAACGTGTACGAGTGCGCCGACGGCGGCTGGATCTCGATCGGGAGCCTGGAGCCGCACTTCTTCGTGAACCTGTGCAAGGTGCTGGAGTGCGAGCAGTTCATCCCGCACCAGTACGACGGATCGAAGCGGGACGAGATCAAGGCGTATTTCACGAAGCGGTTCAAAGAAAAGAGCCGAGACGAGTGGTACCAGGAGCTGATCAAGAGCGACATCTGCGCGGGGCCTGTGTACTCGCTGCGGGAGGCGCTGGACGACCCGCACAACCGGGCACGCGAGATGGTCGTCGAGGTCGAGCATCCGACGCTGGGCACGATTTCGCACCTGGGCATCGGCACGAAGCTCTCGGACACGCCGGGCAAGGTGCGGACGACGGCGCCGCAGCCGGGGCAGCACACCGACGAGGTCCTGTCGTCGATCGGCTTCGATGCGGCGGCGGTGGCGGCGCTGAAGGAGCGCGGGATCGCCGGTTGACGTCGGGATCGCCGGTTAACGGCGTAGCGGGCGGCGGGGATTGTACCCTGTGCGCGCATGGACTTTTCGGAAGATCCTCCCGAGCCGACGGACACCGACCTGGAACTAAAGATCGAGCAGGTGGGCGCACACCCCGAGCCGGACGGCACGCTGCGGGTGATGGTGGCGACGTCGCGGGGTGAGATCAGGGCGATCCTGCACCCGTGCGCGACGCAGCCTTCGGCGGCGATCCTGGTGGGTGGAGCGATGGGTGGCTTCCAGGGACCGGCGGACGACCTGTACGAGCGGCTGGGCGAGCGGCTGCGGGCCCACGTCTCGACGCTGCGACTGCACTATCGACATCCCGGGGAGTTCGAGGAGTGCGTGCTGGACGTGCTGGCCGGGGTGTCGCTGTTGCGGGGGCTGGGTGCGACGGGGGGCATCGCGCTGGTGGGGCACTCGTTCGGGGCGGCGGTCGTCATCAAGGCGGGCGAACTCTCGGAGGCGGTGTCGGGCGTGGCGGCGCTCTCGCCGCAGTTGTACGGGACGCGCACGGTGGAGCGGCTGGGCAAGCCGCTGCTGCTGGTCCACGGGATGCGGGACGGGATCCTTGACCACGCGGCGAGCAAGGACATCCACGCGCGGGCGCGGGAGCCGAAGCGGCTGGTGCTGTACGCGGAGTCGGACCACACACTGCGGCAGAACGCGGGCGAGGTGGAGGAGCTGCTGGCGTCGTGGATTCCGGGCGTGGTGGCGGGCCGGCCGGGGCCGAGCCTGAACTGACGGCCCGCGGTAGCATCAGGGCACGAAAGGAGCCGTTCATGCCACTCGACCCCAACGTCAAGGCACTGCTCGATCAGATGGCCGCGCTCAACATGCCGCCGTTCAGCTCGCTGAGCGCGGACCAAGCACGGGCCATGTTCAAAGCGACACGGACGCCCGTCGAGGCGTTGGAGCCGGTAGACCGGATCGACGACCGGACGATCCCGGGGCCGCTGGGCGCGATCCCGGTGCGCGTGTACGCGCCAAGTTCGAGCGAGCCGTTGCCCTTGCTGGTGTACTACCACGGCGGAGGCTGGGTGATCGGCGACCTGGACACGCACGACGGGCTGTGCCGGAAGATCGCGAACCGCGCGCACTGCGTGGTCGTGTCGATCGACTATCGCCTGGCACCGGAGCACAGGTTTCCGGCGGCGGCAGAGGACGGATACGCAGCGGCGGCGTACATCCACGCGCACACAGCGGAGTTCAGCGG
>DATECV010000248.1:0-4914 GCA_035286725.1 Dehalococcoidia bacterium
CCAGTTCCGTGACGCTGAGTTCGTGGCGCTCGACGGAAAGGTTGAGACCGCCGCATGTCTCCTCCGGCGTGTGCAGCATCGCCTCGCCGCTCGGCGCGATCTTCAACCAGAAGCCTCGTGAATCCTCCACGGTAACTGTCCGATCATCCAACATCACCGTCGCGAAGACAGCCGGCGACTCGTCACCCGTGTGGCCCTCGATGACGATGGCCCGGCCGTCCGCGCGCCAGGTCACGAAACGTGGCCGCCCCGGAAACTCCGCAAAATTGGAATCGTCACGGCCGATATCGAACCGCTCCTCTCCGGTGTCTACGTCGATGATCTTGACCCGCGTGACGTCGCGAAAGTCCTTACACGGCTCACCGGCGACCGGACACGGATCTTCTATTTGTTCGGCGAGCGCGAGCTTCCCGCCGTCCGGCGACGATGCGATGCCCAGGATCTGCCCGCCCGCGGCCGTTTCGTAAACGACCCGGCGGCCGCTACCGTCGTAGCCATATGCGACGATCCTGTCGCCCATGTTGAACACGATCTCGTCGCCCGCCAGCGTTGCCTGAATGGGCGACTCGTCAAGCCCGCCGACCTCGAAGGAACCGATGTGTCGACCCTGTTGTGGATCAAACACGCCGATCGCCCAGACCAGCCGCAAGCCGCCACCAGGCGTTGTGAGTTCGCGCGCAGTCACCGTGTAGGCGATAAGTTCGTTGTTCCGCACGCGTTGCTGCAGGGTCGCTGAGCCGGGCGTGTCATCGCCCGACGAGCAGGACAAGCCCAACGCGGCGGCCAATACGGCGGCCGCGCCGGCAAGCGCGGACACTGCGATCTTGCCGCGGCGGGTGACATGCATCGCACCCGCATTGTACGTCCCGTCCGGTGGCACTCGGTCGAACGGGCTCGGCGCGATACCCGCACCTCTGCGCATGGCACAGCCGAAGGCTTGGTGAGCGAGACCTTCGATCGGCCGGCGGATCTCGCCCAAGAGCTAAGCGCCAGGCCTGGGATGTCGAGTCCCGATGCGGATCCCCACGACAATCGCGGCCGCCCCGAGCGTCAAGAGCGCGCCAAGGCTCAATATGAACCGCATGTTGCGGCCCGGATCCGCTCCTACGGTCGTCGTAGATGGCGCCGAAAGTCCAACCTCTCCCGTCACCGGTGCGAGGCTCTGACTAACGTACCGGCCTCCGTCGAAGCTCAGCGCGAGCGGATATTCCTTGATCACCATTTCAAACTCAATCTCGCCATGATCGGGATCGCTGGAGGCGGTTTCTTGCCGCACCTCCTTCATGCACATGAGCAGCAGGGAAGAACACAAAGCCGGCACCTCGATCTGCGTCGTTCCCTTCGCGCTGAGTTCGGACAACTGCGCCTCGTCCAGGGGTTTGCCCTCAAACGCACAGACTCCTTCTTGATCATGTCCTACGATTCGTGTGCCCTCGAGGAACTTGTAGTTCCCCTCGTAGTCAGCGAGCACCACCGCGACGCTCGCGGGTTCTGCCTTGGGTTTGACGACCTGAACCTCGGGTTGGGAAAGTTCGGAGGCTTCATCTGGTGCCGGATCGGCACCACCGTCGGCGACGGCCGTTGACTCCTCGCCGTTCACAGGAGGCTCTTGGGCTGCGGTGTCCGTGGAGAAAAGCACCGATGCGCCTATCGCGAGAATCGTGATTGCGATGAGACTCGGCTTCATGAGTTGGCTCCCGGTCGGTCCGGCTCAGTCGTCCTCAACGCCGCCTCGCTTCATTTCAAGCCCTGACGGGTTAGTATACGAAGAGAATGGCGAAAGGAAAAAACCCCGGCCACGTTGGCCGGGGTTTTCTTCGTGTCTCCCGAAGGGTGCGATGTCAGGCCAGCGCCGGCTCCGGCGCCTTCTTGTCCAGCACGACGTCTTCGCCTTGCACGTCGATGGTCACGGTGTCCCCCGGGCCGAACCGCTCCTGCAGCAGCGCCTCCGACAGCCGGTCCTCCAGCTCGTTCTGGATCACCCGGCGCAACGGACGCGCGCCGAACACCAGGTCGTACCCCTTCTCGCCCAGCCAGTCCTTCGCCGCGTCGCTCATCTCCAGCGAGATGCCCTTCAGCAGCAACTGCTTGTCCAGCTCGCGGAGCTGCAGGTCGACGATCTTCCGGATGTGCTCCTTGCTCAGCGTGTGGAACACCACCTGGCTGTCGATGCGGTTCAGGAACTCCGGCCGGAAGACGCGCTTCAGCTCGTCCGTCACCTTGTCCTTCATCTTGACGTACAGGTCCTCGGCCGTCTTCGCCTCGTCCTTCTTCACGTTGAAGCCCAGCCCCGACTCCTTGCGGATCAGGTCCGACCCCACGTTGCTCGTCATGATGATGATCGTGTTCCGGAAGTCCACCTTGCGCCCCTTCGCGTCGGTCAGGTGGCCGTCGTCGAAGATCTGCAGCAGCATGTTGAACACGTCCGGGTGCGCCTTCTCGATCTCGTCCAGCAGGATCAGGCAGTAGCTCTTCCGCCGCACCGTGTCCGTAAGCTGCCCGCCGTCGTCGTACCCGATGTATCCGGGAGGCGCCCCCACCAGCCGCGAGATGTTGTGCTTCTCCATGAACTCGCTCATGTCCAGCTTGATCATGTTGTCTTCGCTGCCGAACATGAACTCCGCCAGCACCCGCGGCAGGTACGTCTTGCCCACCCCCGTCGGGCCCAGGAACATGAACACGCCGATCGGCCGCTTCGGGTCCTTCAGCCCGGCGCGGCTCCGCCGCACCGACTTCGCGATCGCCACGATCGCCTCGTCCTGCCCGATGACCCGGCCGTGCAGCGCCTCCTCCATTTGGAGCAGCCGCTGCGATTCCTCGCTGGCGATGCGCGCCACCGGGATGCCCGTCCACATGCTCACGACTTCGGCGATGTCGTCCTCGGTCACGACGGGCTTATCGCCCTCGCGCTCCACCTCGATGCCCTGCTCCAGCGACTCGATCTTCTCCTGAAGCTTCACCTCGCGGTCGCGCAGCTCCGCCGCGTACTCGTACTGCTGCGACGAGATCGCCGCGTCCTTCTCGCGCCGCAGCGACTCCAGCCCCCGCGCCGCCTCTTTCAGCGACGGCGGCGTGGCCGAGCGCTTGATGCGCACGCGGCTCGACGCTTCGTCGATGAGGTCGATCGCCTTGTCGGGCAGGAAGCGGTCGGCCACGTAACGCGCCGCCAGCTCCGCCGCCGACTGCAGCGCTTCGTCGCTGATCGTGAGCTTGTGGTGCTCCTCGTAGTTGCCCTTGATCCCCTTCAGGATCTCGATCGTCTCTTCGATGCTCGGCTCTTCCACCACGATCGGCTGGAACCGCCGCTCCAGCGCGGCGTCGCGCTCGATGTGCTTGCGATACTCGTCCAGCGTCGTCGCGCCGATGCACTGCAGCTCGCCGCGTGCCAGCGATGGCTTCAAGATGTTCGCGGCGTCCACCGCGCCCTCGGCCGCGCCCGCGCCCACCAGCATGTGCAGCTCGTCGATGAACAGCACGCAGTTGCCGCTGCCCTTGATCTCCTCGATGACCTTCTTCAGCCGCTCCTCGAACTCGCCGCGGTACTTCGTGCCCGCGACGAGCGAGCCGATGTCCAGCGTCAGCAGCCGCTTGCCCGTAAGTGTCTCCGGCACGTCGCCCGACACGATGCGGTGCGCCAGCCCCTCGGCGATGGCCGTCTTGCCGACGCCCGGCTCACCGATGAGCACCGGGTTGTTCTTCGTGCGCCGCGACAGGATCTGCACGACGCGCTCGATCTCCTTCGAGCGGCCGATCACCGGATCGAGCTTGCCCGCCCTCGCGGCTTGCGTCAGGTCCATGCCGAGCTGGTCGACGGTCGGCGTGCGCGTCGATGAGCGCGCGCCCGCGCCGGCGCCCGCGCCCTGCGGCATGCTCTGCGAGAGAATGCGCGTCGTCTCGGCGCGTACGCGCTCCAGATTCACGCCCAGGCTCTCCAGCACGCCCGCCGCGATGCCTTCGCCCTCGCGGACAAGGCCCAACAGCAGGTGTTCGGTGCCGATGTAGTGGTGGTTTAGCCGGCGCGCCTCGTCGACCGCCAGCTCGATCACTTTCTTGGCGCGCGGCGTCAGGCCGATCTCACCCAGCACCGCGCGGTCGCCGCGCCCGATGATGAACTCGACGGCGGAGCGCACCTTGTTCAGCTCGACGCCCAGGTTGGCCAGCACCTTCGCCGCGACGCCGTCGCCCTCGCGGACGAGACCCAGCAGCAGGTGTTCCGTGCCGATGTAGTTGTGGTTGAACCGCTGAGCCTCTTCCTGGGCCAGGGTAAGGACCCGGCGGGCGCGCTCTGTGAATTTGTCGAATCTGTCTGCCATCATCGCGCTCCAACCTAATTGCTAACTTTGTATAGCCAATGTAGCACAACGCGGGCTTCAAAGTCCAGTCGGGCCCCTGCGTTTTCACAACGCATGGGGCCCGTTAGTACTGTCGTCGGGTGCGCGTCGGTGCGACTCGAGCGGCAATTCTCCTGATCTTCCATACGGGCCGTCCTGAGGCCCGGATCCGCACTCTTTAACAACGCGCGAACAACCCGAAAGTGAACGCTTGTTGTGTCCATAACGCGTGCGCGCACGCGTTTGTTTACGTTTCTGTTTCTTCTTCCGCTTCCGCCGCCGGCGACGCGTCATCGGCATCCGCCGCGCTCGCCGCGACCTCGTCGCCAGTTTCCACCGCGCTCGCCGCGACCTCGTCGCCAGTTTCCGCCGCGCTCGCCGCGACCTCGTCGCCAGTTTCCGCCGTGCTCACCGCGACTTCGTCGCTCGTTTCCGCCGCGCTCGCCGCGACCTCGTCGCTCGTTTCCGCCGTGCTCGTCGCGACCTCGTCGCTTGCATCCGCCGCGCTCGCCGCGACCTCGTCGCTTGCATCCGCCGCGCTCGTCGCGACCTCGTCGCTTGCATCCGCCGCGCTCGCCGCGAC
>DATECV010000249.1:0-2367 GCA_035286725.1 Dehalococcoidia bacterium
AGATCCGGTATTCCGCGCGGATATTGCGAATCGCAGAGACGGCCTCCTGGACCCGAACGAATTCGTTCGAGGCCCGCTGGTCGTCGAGTCCTTCACGCACGCGGGGCCACTCCGCCACCACGAGAAGCTCGTCCGGCTTTCGGGCCGGGAGCTTCTGCCACAGCTCCTCCGTGATGAAGGGCACCACCGGGTGCAGCAACCGCAACACGATGTCGAAGGCGTACGCGAGCACCGACCGCGCGGCATCGGCGCCCGTGCCGCTGCCCGCGAGCCGCGGCTTCACGGCCTCCACGTACCAGTCGGCGAGATCCCTCCACGCGAGCTGGAACGCGAACTTCGCTCCATCGTCCAGGCGGAACTCATCGAACGCCCGGGTCACTTGTTCGATGGCGTACTGCGTCCGGGCCAGTATCCAGCGGTCCGCGAGGGGCAGCGACTTCAGCTCCAGCGTCTCGATCGACCGCACCCGGTCGGGCAGCTGGGCCAGGATGAACCGCCCGATGTTCCAGAGCTTGTTGGCGAAGTTCCGCCCGGGCGCAAACGTCGTCTCGAGATCATTGGGGTCGAGGATCAGGTCCTGGCCCAGCGCGGTGTTCGCGATCGCCGTCCAGCGCAGGGCGTCGGCGCCGAACCGCTCGACCACCACGAGCGGATCGATACCGTTCCCCGCGGACTTGGACATCTTGCGATGCTCGGGGTCGCGCACGATGCCGTGCAGGTACACCGTTCCGAAGGGCTTGTCCCGCAGGAACTGATAGCCGGACATGATCATGCGGGCGACCCAGAAGAACAGAATGTCCGGCCCCGTGACCAGGGTGTGGCCCGGGTAGAACCGCCTGAGGTCCGGCGTCTCGTCCGGCCAGCCGAGCGTGGCGAACGGCCAGAGCCACGACGAGAACCACGTGTCGAGCACGTCGGGATCCTGCTCCACGGGCCCGCCACACTTGCGGCAGTGCTGGGGATCCTGCCGATCGGCCCACTGCTCGCCGCATTTCGTGCAGGTGAAGACCGGGATGCGGTGTCCCCACCACAGCTGCCGCGAGATGTTCCAGTCGCGAATGTTCTCCATCCAGTGCTCGTAGGTCGCGCCCCAGCGCTCCGGCACCAGCCGGATCGCGCCGCTGCGATACGCCCGAAGCGCGGGCTCCGCGAGCGGCTTCATCTTGACGAACCACTGGTCGGAAAGCCTGGGCTCGACCACGGTGTCGCAACGGTAGCAGTGGCGCACCGCGTGCTGGTGGGGCTCGACCTTCTCGAGCAGCCCCTGGGCCTCGAGGATCTGGACGATCTTCTCCCGGGCGGCGAAGCGATCGACGCCCACGAGGCCCTGCGGCACCCGACCCCCCGACCGCCAGACCGCCTGACCGCCGTTTCCCATCCGCCCGTCCTCCGTGATGATCAGCGGTGCGTCGAGCGTGTGGCGCAGCCCGATCTCGAAGTCGGCGGCGGCGTGCGCGGGTGTGACCTTCACGAATCCCGTCCCGAACGTCGGATCCACGGCAGCGTCGGCGATGACGGGGATCGCGACGTTGGCGATCGGCAGCCGCACCGTCTTGCCCACGAACCCGCGATGGCGCGCGTCGTTCGGGTTCACCGCCACCGCCGTGTCGCCGAGCATCGTCTCGGGGCGGGTGGTGGCGACGGTCAGGAACGGTTTCGGGCCGCCCTCCACCGGATAGCGGATGTGGTACAGCTGGCCGATCTCCTCGGCGAACTCGGCTTCTTCATCGGACAGCGCGGTGAGACAGCGCGGACACCAGTGGATCACGCGGTGGCCGCGATAGATCAGTTCCTCCTCCCACAAGCGGACGAACACCTCCCGCACCGCGCGCGAGTAGGCGGGGTCGAGGGTGAACCGCGTACGGCTCCAGTCGCACGAGCAGCCGATCACTTTGAGCTGCTCGAGGATGGTGGTGCCGGTCTCGCGCACGAACTCCCACACGCGCTCGACGAACCGCTCGCGCCCGATGTCGAAGCGCGTCTTGCCGTCCTGGGCGATGATGCGCTCCACCACGTTCTGGGTGGCGATCCCGGCGTGGTCGGTGCCCGGGAGCCACAGCGCCTCGCGCCCGCGCATCCGCTCGAAGCGGATGAGCACGTCCTGCACGACGTTGTCCAGGCCGTGACCCATGTGGAGGACTGCCGTCACGTTGGGCGGCGGCATGACGATGACGTACGGCTCTCGGGGCGAGTCGACGCGGGCGGTGAACGCGCCGCGGTCGAGCCAGCGCTCGTAGAGCTGGCGCTCGACATTCTGCGGGTTGTACTGGGGTGGGAGGACGAACGTCTTCGCGGTCATCTTTCCTTATTATAAGGGCGGGTAGGCGGTGCGGCGGTCAGACCGCCCAACCGGCTATCCGCCTATCC